>JAFYOK010000047.1 GCA_017560175.1 Clostridia bacterium
AAAGCCGGAACGGCTATGCGAGATGCACTGTTGCTGATTTCCGGAGATGAAGAGACCACAGGTGCTTTGGGCAAAGTTTCCGAGACCATTAAAGCGCTTACAGGATATCCGGGTCTGGAAGGGGATGCTCCGAATGCGCTTCATTTAAGCCGGGAAATTGAAGTGCTGCTGACCGATCTTTCCTCTGAACTGTCTTCTGCTTTTTTGCGTATTGAGTTTTCACCCGAACAGTTGGCCGATACGGACAAGCGTATCGATAAGATCGTAGAACTTTCGGAAAAATACAAGCTAGAAGCCGATCAGTTCCCCAAGTTGCTGCGTGAACTTTCTTCCGAGCTCAATGTGCTGATGAACAGTGAAGACAATCTGGAAGAGCTCAAGGCACAGTATGTTGAACGTCGCAGTAAAGTTTTTGCTCTGGCGCAGGAATTGACTGCCAAGCGCCGTGCTGCTGCTGAAGAACTTTCGGAATTGGTTCGTCAGGAACTTATGCAGTTGGATATGCCTTCAGCTCGTATGACAGCCGAGATCGAATCGCAGGATAGCCTGAAGGGCGTACGTTTTACTCGTAAAGGTATCGATACTGTCCGTTTCCTTCTGTCTACCAATAAGGGCGAAAGTCTCAAGGCATTGACAAAAGTTGCTTCAGGCGGCGAATTGTCCCGTATTATGCTGGCGCTTAAAAAGATTCTTTCTGATGGTGAAGTCTGTACTGCCATTTTTGATGAGATTGATACAGGTGTCAGCGGTCGTGCGGCCAACAAGGTTGGCCAGAAACTTTACGAGATCTCCATGGGTCGCCAGGTTCTATGTATTACACATTTGCCGCAGATCGCATGTCTGGCAGACCACCATTACCGTATCAGCAAGCATGAAGATAGTGAGCGTACCTATACAAAGGTAGAAGCTTTAGCAGAAGAGGGACGGAAAGAAGAGCTTTCCCGTCTGACTTCAGGTATCCATGTCACCGATGCAAGCATCAAGGGTGCAGCTGATTTGTTGGAGCAGGCACGCGCCTATAAGAAAGCCTTGACAAATTAGCCGGTGTGCAATAAGATATATTTGTTAAGCTAACTGCATAAAATAAACGCAGAGACCAAAAGAAGTAAAATCGTCTTTCTTTTCAGAGAGCAGGCGGATGGTGTGAGCCTGTAAGAAAGCTTTTTGAAATACATTTGCGAGCGGAGCGCTGAAAGAGAGTAGGCGTCTACGGGTTGGCCCGTTACAGCCAGGGTTTTTCCCAAAGGTCTGTTTTGTATTTTTTACAAAGCAGATAAACTGAGGTGGTACCGCGACATTGTTTTGTGTTCGCCCTCTGCATATATGCAGAGGGCGTTTTTTATTTGATTTCTATACGATTGAAATATCGAAGGAGAGAGTTATTATGAAACTGTATGAAGAACTGGTGGCCAGAGGCTTGATTGCCCAGGTAACCAACGAAGAACACATTCGTGAAATGATTAACAACGGCCAGGCGACTTTCTATATCGGCTTTGACTGCACAGCCGACAGTCTGACAGCCGGCCACTTTATGGCTCTGACCCTGATGAAGCGCCTGCAGATGGCAGGCAACAAGCCTATCGCTCTGATCGGCGGTGGTACAACCATGATCGGTGACCCCTCCGGCCGTACCGATATGCGTAAGATGCTGACCAAGGAAGACATCGATTATAATGCAGCCTGCTTCAAGAAGCAGATGGAGCGTTTCATCGAGTTCGGTGAGGGTAAGGCACAGATGGTCAACAATGCCGACTGGCTGCTCAACCTCAATTATGTCGACCTGCTGCGCGAAGTTGGTGCATGCTTCTCGGTCAACAACATGCTGCGTGCTGACTGCTATAAGCAGCGTATGGAGAATGGTCTGTCCTTCCTGGAGTTTAACTACATGATCATGCAGTCCTACGACTTCTATCATCTGTTCCAGCACTATGGCTGCAACATGCAGTTTGGTGGTAACGACCAGTGGTCCAACATGCTGGGCGGCACAGAGCTGATCCGCAAGAAGCTGGGCAAGGATGCACACTGCATGACCATCACTCTGCTGACTGACTCTCAGGGCAAGAAGATGGGTAAGACAGCCGGTAATGCTGTATGGCTCGATCCCAAGAAGACAACTCCCTACGACTTCTTCCAGTACTGGAGAAATGTCGACGATGCCGATGTTCTCAAGTGCATCCGTATGCTGACTTTCCTGCCCATCGAGCAGATCAATGAGATGGACAGCTGGGAAGGTGCACAGCTCAACAAGGCTAAGGAAATCCTGGCTTGGGAGCTGACCAATATGGTCCATGGCGAAGAAGAGGCCAACAAGGCACAGGCTGCTGCAAAGGCGCTCTTTGGTGCAGGTGCTGTTTCTGCTGATATGCCCTCCACAGAAATTGCCGAAGCTGATTTCGGCGAAGGTATGACCATTGTTGATATCATGGTCAAGTGCAAGCTGACAGGCTCCAAGGGTGAAGCACGTCGTCTGGTCGACCAGGGCGGTGTCACCGTTAACGATGTCAAGGTTGAGTCTCCTATGCAGATCTTCACCGCTGAAGATGTCAAGAAGGGTGACTTTGTCATCAAGAAGGGCAAGAAGACCTTCCATAAGGTTATCTGCAAGTAAAATAAAGCAAAATTACGGCCTGCCGTTATGCTTCCATAACGGCGGGCCTTTGTCTGTATATACCATTCCGCAAAAGGAGGAGCCGACCATGCAATACCGTGTAAATCCTAAAAATGGAGATCAACTTTCAGCCCTTGGTTATGGCTGTATGCGTTTTACCCGCAAAGGTGGTGTTATCGATCAGGAAAAAGCCGAACGTGAAATGCTGTATGCACTCGAACGGGGTGTTAATTATTTCGACACTGCGTATACCTACCCGGGTAATGAAGTTGCTGTAGGTAAATTTTTGGCCAAGGGATACAGAAACCAGTTGTATCTGGCCACAAAATTGCCCCAATATCTGGCAAAGACATATGCTGACTTCGATAAGTTCTTTTATGAAGAACTTCGTCGACTGCAGACGGATTATATTGATTATTATCTGCTTCACATGCTCTCTGACTTTGGTTCATGGCAGCGCCTGGTCGGCCTTGGCATTGAAAAATGGATTGCTGAAAAAAAGACTTCCAGCGAGATTCGCAATATCGGTTTTTCCTACCATGGCGGCGCGTCCGGATTTATCCGCATTATCGATGCTTTCGATTTTGACTTCTGTCAGATTCAGTTCAACTATCTGGATGTTCATGGGCAGGCGGGAGAGAGTGGACTCCGCTATGCTGCATCCAAGGGATTACCTGTCATTATCATGGAGCCTCTGCGTGGTGGACGTTTAGTACAGGACCTTCCTGCCAAGGCTAAGACCTTCTGGAGCAATGCACAGCCCAAGCGCAGTCCTGCCGATTGGGGTCTTCGCTGGATCTGGGATTATCCGGAAGTCACCGTTATTCTCTCCGGCATGAATGATGTCGCGCAGGTGGAGGAGAATATCCGCGTCTGCAACGAGTCGCTTCCGGGCCATCTTTCCGATGCCGAGCGAAGTCTTTACGATCAAGCGACTAAAATCATTCGTGAAAGTACTAAGGTAGCCTGTACAGGTTGCGGCTACTGCATGCCTTGTCCGGCAGGTGTAGATATTCCCACCTGCTTCAATGCACTCAATGTACGTCAGTCGGATGGCTGGTTTACCGGTCTGCGCGAATATATCATGTGTACCTCTCTAAAACCGATTCCCAGCAATGCTTCCAAGTGTATTGGCTGTGGCCGCTGTGAACAGCATTGTCCTCAGGGTATTGAAATTCGTGACATGTTGAAAGCGGTTTCCCGTTCACTGGAAGGTCCGGCATATAAAGTCTTTTTAGCAGCTGCTAAAAAAGTTGCAAAATTCTAACTTTTTAGCCCCCTTTGATTGAAAGAAACGATAGGGATATGATATAATTTTAAGATAGAATCATCAAAGATAATGGGGTTATGATATGAAAAAAATATTACGTACTCTTGCGGCATCATTAGCCTTGAGTATGACCCTTCTGTTACCGGTCTCAGCTTTTCCTGCGGAAGAAGATCCCGTCATTAAGATTGGCCTTGCATACGGAAACGATGCGCGCCCCTCGCCCAAACTGCTGAATTTTGCGGGAGAAGAAGAGGGATATGACTTTGGTTGGTATGACGAAGATAATCAGTTTATCGATGTTGCTTATACAGAAGTCCGCGATATTGTCATGCTGAAAGATCAGTACATCTATATGTCGGCCGATGAAAACTTTATGGAGCAGAAGCCTTCTAATTGTGTTAAGACATTCCAGCCTTATCATATTGAAACTGAGGAAAGTTTTGATTCTTATGAAGATGCACTGGAAGCAGCCGAATGGATCACGGATGAGGGATACGAAGCCTTTCCGGCCTATCATGATGGTGAACACAAAGTGCGTGTAGGCGAATACGGTTCGCTTTCTGCAGCCAAAAATGCAGTTGACGATGCTGTAGATTTTCTGGGTTATGATTTCTATGCCGTCGGCAATAGCAGTTCCTGTTATACTGTCGCCAGATGCAAGACAGGTGAGATCCTCTATGAGTTTGATGACAACGGTCAGCCTTTTGGTGTTCGCCCCTGGTCGGAGCAGACCTGGTTTTCCGGCTATTGCTATAATGGCGGCTTTGAGTATAATCGTGTCAATGGTAATGATCTGACAGTCATCAATGTGATTGGTGTTCATGATTATGTTAAAGGTGTTATCACAGGAGAAATGAACCCTGACTGGAATATTGAGGCGTTGAAGGCCCAGGCTCTATGTGCTAAATCCTATACACTTACCAATCTGAACAAACATAAAAA
>JAFYOK010000048.1 GCA_017560175.1 Clostridia bacterium
GCATCAACGCCGCCATACCGACGGTGATGATACCGACACGGCCCAGAAACATCAGGAGAATGAGCAGCAGACGGGAAATCGATCCCAGTCCCGGGGTCAATCCCAATGAAAGTCCGACAGTAGCAATGGCCGACATGGTTTCGTAAAAAGCTGCCATAAAGTCTACCCCTTCCACCATGGAAATGACCATCGCTCCGCAGATCGCAGCCGAAAGAACCAGGAAGAACAGAGTCATGGCATCAAAAATACTTTTGGTAGGAATGGTGCGGCCAAAGACTTCGGTACGCTTTTTACCCTTGAGGGTCGACCAGGCCGAAAGGATCAGTACCGCCATAGTGGTGGTCTTGATACCGCCGGCCACCGATCCGGGCGAACCGCCGATCAGCATAAGGACATCTGAAAGAGCCACCGAAGCCGAGGACAGTGTCCCCTGGCCGATATGATCGAAACCTGCTGTACGGCAGGTAACCGACTGGAAGAAGGCCTGCAGGATACGGACAAAGCCCGTCTGCCCTTCTCTTGCAGGATTGGGCAGTTCGGCAATGAAAAATCCGACCGTGCCGACCAGCAGCAGAATGGCTGTAGTGACCAGCACCAGCTTGGTATGCAGGCTGAGGCGATGCTTTTTCTTTTCTTCCATCTTCTCCATCAGCTCGCTCCATACATAGAAGCCGATGCCGCCGACGATGATGAGTGCGGCAAGAATGAGCAGGACTGCTGTATGTTCGCCATAGGCTGTGATGGAAGCAAATGCACCGCCAACACCCAGGTTATCGAAACCTGCATTGCAGAAGGCCGAAACAGCAACAAAGACACCGCGCTCCAATGCACCCCAGAAACCGAATTCGGGCAGGAAACACAGCGTCAACAGCAGCGCACCGACACCTTCAAAGGCAAATGTACCGAAAAGAATGATACGTGCCAGGCGGATAATGCCCGATACGCTGTCGAGATTGATGGAAGAGCTGATGAGCAGACGCTGGCCGATGGTGATCTTGCGGCGAACCATCATGGCCACACCGGCACCCATCATCATCACGCCCAGACCACCCACCTGAATGAGGGCCAGAATGATCCATCGTCCGGCAGCGCTCCAGTAGCTGGCCGTATCGACCACCGACAATCCTGTAACACAGGTGGCCGATGTGGCCGTAAACAGCGCCGTGATGAAATCGGCTCTGCCCTCCCCCGCTCTGGCAAACGGCAGCATGAGCAGCAGTGTTCCGATGGCAATGGCCGCAAGAAAGGCCTGCGGTATGATGCGGATACGGCTCTGCCCTGCACGGGATCTTTGAAAATTGTCCTTTTTAAATACCATAATTTCTATAAAACACCAAATCAAGACCCGACGATCGCCGCCGGATCGAAAACTCGAAATATATGTACTTTTATTATACCCCTCAGTATAACACAGGCAAAATCAAGATGCAAGGTATGCACCTTTCGCCTTATCCTTGCTTTTTCTATCTTTTCTGTGCTATCCTTTATTTAATAATGAAAGAAGGTGCTTTTATGTCGATCCGTCCTGCCAATCCCGGCGACCTTTCCCGTATCGCGGAGATCGTTGTTTTCAACAACCGTCTCAACTTCTTCCCCATCTTCGGAGATCCCGGCTACTCTTTCGGCGAGATGCAGGTTCTTCCTTTGGCCGAAAGCTGGGGCAGCGAACCCGATTTCTTCTCCACCACCTACGTCTATGAAGATGACGTCCACGGTATAGTCCTCGGCTTCATCCGTGTACATGGCGATGAACTGGTCAAACTCTATGTCGAACCCTGTTACCAGAGCAAAGGTATCGGCGCGCAGCTGCTGACGTATGCTGCAGAAAACTGCAAATGCAGCCACCTCTGGGCCCTGGAGAAGAATACCCGCGCCCTTGACTTCTACCGCCGCCACGGCTTCCTCCCCACCGGAGAAAAGATCTTTGAAGAAGGCACCACCGAATATCTCGTCCACCTGGCACGGCAATAAAACAGAGAAAGCTCCCACAGAAGATCTGTGGGAGCTTTTTAAACTTATGCCAGAACGTCGACCACTCTGTAGAAGAGCAGCTCATGTACCTTGAAGACGGTCTCGGGATCGCCTGTGAAGGAAACGGTACGGGGAGACAGACGGACAACGCCGGGAACCAGAGAAGCGGTATCGGCCATATTGGAGTCCTTAAAGTCGATCTCCATGGTCAGAGGATTGGGGCACTCGATGGGCTTGATCTCATCGCGACGTGCCAGAGCAGCCTTGACGCCCTCATAGATCATCTCGCGTGCAACGGTGGGATGGATAGAGATCGCCGAGAAACGGCTGCGGCCTTCCTTGACGACAACAGCTTCCATATTGGGAACAAAAGCCTTGCACTCTTCGGCCAGCGCCTTGTCGCCGATGCAGGCAACCAGGGGAACGCCGTAGAAGCCGGCAACCAGACCATTGGCAACGGTCTCTGTGTTCATGGTAACGCCGTTGAAGCGCAGGTTGTAGATCTTGCCGCCGTTGTAGCAGTGGTCGATAACGCCGCCCAGTGTCAGACCGGCACCGGCATGACCAAAGGAAATATAAGCATCAAAGGAGCTGTCGATGCCTTCCATCTGCAGGCTGCTGCGCATCGCGCCGGAGATCAGCTTGCAGCGGGGATCCATATCCTCGATGATGAGGTTTTCCATATCGCCGTGGCCGTCGCAGACATAGACTTCGTCATAACCGGAGTCGAAGCAGGCGCGGATGGCTGCATTGACGTCTTCCGCCAGACGCTTACGAGCCAGAGGATAGTCAGGATTGCCGCGGTTGGACTGCATACGGGAAACGTTGCCTTCCATACCTTCGATATCGGCAGAGATAAATGCTTTCTTCATAAGAAATCAAATCCTTTCTGTTTTTATCAGATGGAAACAGTATACCATACTTTTATTCAAAAGAACAGCCATGCCGCAGGTTTTTCGGCATGGCTGCAATTTTTTTATTCGGCCTTGGAAGCCAGGAAGTGCTTGATGGATTCGATCTGTGCATCGACCGAAGCCTTGGAGGGGCCGCCCTGGGACAGACGCATCTCTACGCCGGTCTTGAGGGAAATGGCATGGAATACATCTTCCTCGAAGATCTCGGAGAATTCCTTAAACTCTTCCAGGCTCAGCTGTTCAAGGGTCTTGTCGATGGAAATACAATGATTGACCAGACGACCGACGATGGTATAGGCCTCACGGAAAGGCAGTCCCTTCTTGACCATGTAGTCGGCGCAATCGGTGGCGTTGATGAAGCCCTTGGAGGCTGCCTTGTACATATTGGCGGCATTGACGGTCATTGTATCTACCATAGCGGTAAAGACAGGCAGGCAGGCCTTGACAGTGTCGATGGCATCGAATACCTGCTCCTTATCCTCCTGCATATCCTTGTTGTAGGCCAGCGGCAGACCCTTCATGATGGTCAGGAAGCCCATGAGACTGCCGTAGACACGGCCGCTCTTACCGCGAACCAGCTCGGCAATGTCGGGGTTCTTCTTCTGGGGCATGATGGAGGAGCCGGTGGAGTAGGCATCATCCAGTTCGATAAACTTGAACTCCCAGGAGCACCACAGGATGATCTCTTCCGAGAAACGGGACAGATGCATCATCAGTGTGGCCAGTGCCGACAGAACTTCGATGACATAGTCACGGTCGGAAACACCATCCAGACTGTTTTCGCAGACACGGGCAAAGCCCAGCAGTTCGGCAGTATAGGCACGGTCGATGGGATGGGTTGTGCCGCAGAGGGCACCGCAGCCCAGAGGATTCTCATCCATGCGGTCATAGGCATCTTCCAGGCGCAGAACGTCACGCTTGAGCATGTTGGCATAGGCCATCATGTAATGGGCAAAGGTAGAGGGCTGTGCGCGCTGCAGATGGGTGTAGGCAGGCATGATGGTGCCGGTGTGCTTTTCGGCCATGTTGACCAGCACCTCGATAAGGCTGAGGATCATGGCGCGGATTTCTGTAACTTCCTTCTTCATATACATACGGAAGTCGACCGCGACCTGATCATTACGGCTGCGGGCGGTATGCAGACGCTTGCCTGTGTCGCCGATGCGGCGGGTCAGTTCGGCTTCGACGCACATATGGATATCTTCGTCGGCGATCTCAAAGGGGATCTTCCCTGCTTCCATGTCGACCAGGATGCCCTTCAGTGCCTCGATGATCTTATCAGC
>JAFYOK010000049.1 GCA_017560175.1 Clostridia bacterium
CACCGAGACGGTAAAACAGGATGGAGTCGGGATTCTGCTCCTTGACTTCCAGATACTGTTTCATCATCGGCGTATACTCTGCCATATCTCCCTTTCTCCTTTTTGGTAAATCTCTCTGTTAATCTTTATCTTTCTGTATTTCGTATGCTGACCAATCACCCGTCACCCTTTGGGTGCCACCCTCTTTCAAAAGAGGGCTCAAGGCCAGGAGGCTCCTTTTGAAAGGAGCTGTCACCGGAGGTGACTGAGGATTGGCTTTTTGTCTATCAGTCCTTCACAACCGCGCCGAAGAGGGCCCATGTGGAGCTCTTTTCGATGACGATATCGGCATACTGGCCCTCCAGGCCTTCGGCACCACGGAGGTAGACCAGCTTGAAGCCCTCAGTACGGGACTGCTTGGTATATTCGTTGTTGTAGCTGCGGTCGTTCTCTTCCTCGCCGACCAGGACGCGCAGGCGCTTGCCGACGTAGGTATCGTTGACTTCACGGGAAATGCGGTTCTGGACTTCCAGCAGCTCTTCAAAGTTGCGCTGCTTCTCTTCCTTGGTCAGAACATCGGGCATATCCCATGCCTTTGTGCCCTTTCTGGGAGAGAAGATGAAGGTGAAGAGGCTGTCGAAGCGGACACGCTCCAGCATCCTGATGGTGTCCTTGAACTCCTCGGTGGTCTCGCCGGGGAAGCCGACGATGATATCGGAGGTGATGGTCAGGTCGGGCATGACCGAACGGGCATAGTCGACCAGTTCCAGATACTGCGCACCGGTGTAGCGGCGGTTCATCTCCTTGAGAACGCGGTCATTGCCGCACTGAACGGGCAGATGGATGGAGTTGCAGACCTTCTCACATCTGGCCATGGTGTCAAACAGACGCTTGGTGGCATCCTTGGGATGGCTGGTCATGAAGCGGACGCGGAAATCGCCGGGGATGGCATTGATGCGCTCCAGCAGTTCGGGGAAATCGCAGACGCCTTCCAGGTCGTTGCCGTAGGAATTGACATTCTGACCCAGCAGGGTAATGTCCTTGTAGCCCTGATCCAGCAGCTTCTTGAACTCGGCAAGGATGACCTCGGGGTCACGGCTGCGCTCACGGCCGCGGACGTAGGGAACGACGCAGTAGGAGCAGAAATTGTTGCAGCCATACATAATGGACAGCCATGCACGATGGCCCTGCTTGCGGACAGGCTGGATGCCTTCAACGATGCAGCCTTTCTCGTCGCCCTGCAGGTCAAAGACGCGCTTGCCGCGGGCAATGCGGTTATACAGATTCTCGGGGAAACGGCAGAGGGCATGGGTGCCGAAAACGATATCGACATAGGGATAGCTGTTCTTGATGCGCTCGGCGACATGTTCCTGCTGAGCCATGCAGCCGCACAGGGCGGTGATCAGCTCGGGGTTCTGCTTCTTGGCATGGGACAGCTCGCCGACGTTGCCGTAAACGCGCTGCTCGGCATGGTCGCGGATGGCGCAGGTGTTGATGATGACGATATCGGCCTGCTCGATGGTGTCGCAGAAACCAAAGCCCATCATGGCCAGCATACCGCGGATCAGCTCGGTGTCGGCCTCGTTCTGCTGGCAGCCGAAGGTCTGGGTGAAGGCCAGGGGCTGACGATCCAGCTTGGCCTCGTAAATGGCACGGACGCGGTCGCAGTACTCACGCTGGACCTGCATCAGTTCGTCCGAAACCACTCTCGATGTGTTGCTCATATAGAAATACCTCACGTAAAAAAGTGCATATCTTTAGACATTAAATTATAGCACAAGTGTCCTTTTTAGGCAAGCGATCAGGCAGACTTAGATTCAGATCAGATTAAGACTCAGATCAGATTTAGATTTAGATTAAGATTAAGATTTAGATTAGATACAGAAAGAGAATAAGAGAGTAACATTTCGTAACGTTACTGTCACAGTCTGTAACGTTACACTCCCCTCTCCCCTTGCAAAAGCACCCGAAATCATGCATAATAAAAGCATCACATAACCCATTGGAGGTAAATCATCATGGCATACAATAACGAAGGCTTCAAGGCCTTTATGCAGGCTTCCACCACCCCCTTCCATGCCGTTCTGAACGGTGTTGAGATCCTGGAGGGTGCAGGCTTCAAGAAGCTGAACGTCACCGAAAAGTGGAATCTCGAAAAGGGCGGCAGATATTACGTCGTATCCAACGACAGCTACCTCTGCGCATTCCAGATCGGTTCCGAATGGGAAGTTTCCCAGGGCTGCCACGTCGGCGCATCCCACAGCGACTCTCCCTGCTTCCGCATCAAGCCCCATGCCGAACTGAAGATCGGCGGTTATCTCTGCCTGGATACCGAAGTTTACGGCGGCCCTCGCCTGGAAACCTGGCTGGATCGTCCCCTCTCCATCGCAGGCCGTGTCATCTGCAAGAGCGAAGATGTCCTGCATCCCAATGTCCACATGCTGGACTGCAAGCGTCCTGTCGTCATGATCGCTGACCTGGCCCCCCATATTTCCGACAAGTCCAAGGTCGAAGCCAAGGTCGCTTCCAAGATGTACCCCATCCTGGGCATGGCCGACGGCACCGAGAGCGAGCACTTCTTCCGCGACTTCCTGGCCAAGGAACTGAACGTCGCATGGGATGATATCCTCGACTACGAGCTGTATGTCTACAACTGCGCACCTGTTTCCGATTGGGGTCAGAACGGCGAGCTGCTGGCTTCTCCCCGTCTGGACAACCTGACCTCTGTTTATGCCCTGATTTCGGCCATCACAGGTTCCGATAACAAGAAGGGCATCAGCGCCGCCATCGCTTACGACCACGAGGAGATCGGCAACCGCTCCAAGGTCGGCGCCAACTCCAACATCACCGAATATATCTTCAAGCGCATCTACAAGGGCCTGGGCTACGGCGATGAGGAATATATGATGGCTATGGGCAGCAGCCTGATCTTCTCGCTGGATGCCGCACACGCCTATAACCCCATGCACACCGGCCGTTATGACGCCAACAACCACGTTGTTCCCAACAAGGGTCTTGCCATCAAGCAGGCATGCTCCCAGTCCTACGCCACCGACAGCCTCATGACCGGCATTGTCGAGCAGCTGTGCCAGAAGTATGATATCCCCTATCAGAAGTTCTCCAACCACTCCGATATCCGCGGCGGCGGTACCATCGGCTCGGTCATCTCGGCCATGCTGCCTGCCAATGCCATCGACATGGGCGTTCCCCTGCTGTCCATGCACTCGGCTCTGGAAATGATCGGCCAGGAGGACGAGGCATCTCTGATTCGCCTGCTGACCGCTTTCTATAACGAGAGATAACTACAGCATTGAAAAGGACTGCTTTTGCCTTCCCCAGTGGGGAAGGTGTCACTCGCCAGAGTGACGGATGAGGGCGGCCATTTGGCCGTATTGGATTTTTATTGCAGTTAATGATTGGCTCTTCGTCACTCATCCACCGCTAAAGCGGTCCCCCTTCCCTCAAGGGAAGGCTTATGGTATACCGTCTTTTTATAGAAAGATGCCATACCGGAAAGACTTCCCCATCACAAGGAAACTTTTTACAACCCCACCAGGAGGTATATCCAATGGAAAATATCGAACGTCTGATCATCAACCGCGATACCTGCGTCGGCTGCAGCCTGTGTGTCAACGACTGCCCCTCCAAGGCGCTGCGTATGACCGACGACGGCCTGGAATACATCGGCCGCTGCCTGGAATGCGGCCACTGTGTCGCCGTCTGCCCCACCAACTCCATCACCATGCCCGTGCTGGATATGGACGGTGTTGTCGAATACAATCCTGCAACCTTCGACCTCAAGCCCGAAGCGCTGCTCAACACCATGAAGTTCCGCCGCAGCATCCGCTTCTTCTCCAACGTCGAGATCCCCGAGCCTGTTCTGATGCAGATGCTGGAAGCCGGCCGCCATGCGCCCACCGCTTCCAACACCCAGAAGAGCCGCTTCATCGTCCTGCAGAAGGATCTGCCCCGCTTTAAGGAACTGTTCTGGGAAGGTCTGCCTGCCACCATCGAAAAGATGAAGGCCGAAGGCTCCCCTGCCCTGGCTGCTTTTGAGCGTTTCCTGCACAACTACAACACCAAGAATTTTGATAACTTCTTCTTCAATGCCCCTGCCATGTTCCTCATCGTCACAGATAACCTGTGGGATGCCGGTCTGGCTTCGGCAAACATCGAACTGATGGGCCATGCCCTCAAGATCGGCTCGCTGCACAACGGCTTCCTCAAGCGTGCCATCCCCGCTAACCCCAAGCTGATGGAGTTCCTCGGCCTTGGCGAAAATGAGACCATCTCGGTCGTCATGCTGGCCGGTCGTTCGGGTGTTACCTACTCCCGTACCGCACCCCGCAAGCCTGCCAAGTTTGAGATCCGTTAAATCTTCACACACAGCAAAACCCCTTGGATGCAAGTCCAAGGGGTTTCTTTTTACTTATATTATTTCTTTACTCTCAGTTCCGGTGTAACCAATCTTGCGATCATGGTTGCCGCTTCGGCGCGATTGATCTCATTTTCCGGCAGGAATGTGCCGTCCTCGCCGCTGCCGGTCAGAACGCCGCTCTCATACAGCGCCTGGATGGCCGCATAGTCTTTATCATCGGCCTCCACATCGGGAATGGTCTTGCTCTCATTGATGCGCTCCAGCTCGGTCAGTTCCACCGCCCTGCCCAGCAGAGAGGCCATTTCCTTACGGGTGATGGGACGAGTATAATCGTCAAACGTGTCCGCTTCGATCATGCCCCTTTCGACAGCATAATCCACATAAACCTGATACCATGGAGATGCCTGGTTGAACTCTCCCGAATAGCCGTAATAAATATTGTGCAGTCGTGCCGCAATGGTGATGGCTTCGGCCACGGTCACTTTGCCCTGGGCATAAAAAGTGCCGTCTTTGTTGCCGCGCATCAGATTGACCTCATAGGCACGCGCCGCATAAGGGGCATACCACTGGGTGGAAACATCCGAATAAATGCCGTTCTCGTAATCGTTCACAGCTTTGATATGATCGAAACTGCCATCGGTAAAGGTCGGTGCCTGTGCCTCACCGCCCAGCATTTCCCGCAGGCCGGGCCATGCATAGCCCTTATAAAGGCCGGTCTCCAGGAAAGTCTCCGCATCCTTGTCGGTCAGCGCCAGGACATAGTCGACGCCAAGATTGAACCAGAACAACTCGGTCCACTTCTCGTTGGGGATGGCATCGACCGTACGGTAATTCATCTCTTCCAGCGAGTAATAGAAGTGGATACGTCCGCTGTAGAAGCCGCCTTTGCTGCCCAGGTCGAGGCTGCCGCCCGTCCGGCTCGACTTGCCGGTGACACCGCCGCGGCCATCGCGGCTGACAAACCCTTCCCCTTCGACATAATTATATTCTGTGGGATAGAGGGTGGCCGGATAGATATAGCCGCCAAAACGCTTGAGCTCCACCGATACCGAGGTATTTTCCTTGCCGACACGAACGACCGACACCGAGATATTTTCCTCTTCGCCATCAATGACGGCTGTGGTCTCCAGCTGCCCCAGATAACCGGGAACACTTAGTTTGGCCTCGTAGCTGACACCCGAGCTGCCCAACGTACCCAGTACGCCTTTGCTGAGGGTGATCGGCTGAACTTCAGCGGCCTGCGCCATGGGCACACCGGCCAGCATAGCCGCACACAAGAGCGCCGAAATGATCTTTTTCATATCTGTTACTCCTCTCATAAATCCATATACTTCTATTTTATGATAGCCGAGACCGGCGCAGAATGTCAATGAAGAAAGTGTTAACTTTTTCCAAGCAGATGGCCTTCGCCTTCCAAACAAAAAACAAGCCGCTGCATTTTGCAGCGGCTTTGTTAAAATCAGATCAGTTTATCCACCAGGATCATGATAAAGAATCCCAGCATCATAGCAAAGGTGGCCAGCGTTTCATTACCGCGGCTGTGGGTATCGGGGATCATTTCATCACCGACGATATAGAGCATGGTGCCGCCTGCAAAGGAGAGTGACAAAGGCAGAATGGCTGCCGATGCAACCGCTGCCGAATAGCCGATCAGCGTACCCAGGACTTCCACCAGACCGGTGGAGATGGCCAGGAACATGGTGCGGCCCGGTTTGATACCGGCCAGCAGCATGGGTGAAATGATGACCATGCCTTCGGGGATATTCTGCAATACGATACCGACGGCAACGGCAAACGCACCTGTGATATCCTCGCCGCCGAAGGCAACGCCTGCAGCCAGACCTTCGGGCAGGTTATGGATGGCAACGGCCAGCACAAAGAGCAGAACCTTATTGATCTTCTCGTTATTTTTATGGTCTTCGATATCGACACCCGACAGACGGTGCAGATGGGGCATGATGATATCGATCATATTGAGGAACAATGCACCCAGAAACATGCCGACACCGATGACCCAGATACGTCCCTTGGGAACCATCTCAACGGCAGGCAGAATGAGGCCGGTCATGGCCGCCGAAAGCATAACGCCTGCGGCAAAGCCCATCAGGCCATCGTGCCATTTATCGGGAATCTTACGGAACATAAAGCCCAGCAGAGCACCGATGATGGTGGCGCCGCCAATGCCCAAAGCCGTCAACAGAACCAAACGCATAACTCTTACCTCCCACTCTGTCTCTCTGCTTTTATTTCTATTATCTACATTTTTAGTATATATTACTTCATTCCCAAATGCAACCCTTTTTTGCGCCGAAGGAGGAAATCTTCTCCCTCCTTCCCAGAAAGCAAGGCTGAACAGGGCAAGCCTGTACCGGACCTCCGCTTCCCCCATCCCAGCATCCCTCCCCTGCCCGCTTTACAACAGACTATGTCGGAAAAGGGATCGGGGTGCATGGAAGATCACTCGGTCAGGCTGCGGAACAGGCCGGTGCAGCCGGCTTCCACATCCCGCCATGTGGCCTCGAAATCACCGGTATACCAGGGGTCGGCCACGCTGCCGGGGCGGTCGGTATAATCCAGCAGCATCTTCATCTTGCCCTCGGGGTCGCCGCCGCAGATACGCTCCATATTGCGCAGATTGGAATGATCCATACAGATCAGCAGATCGTAGTCGTCATAATCAGCCTTGGTCATACGGCGTGCGGTCTTGCCGCTGCAGTCGATGCCATGTTCGGCCATCTTGCGGCGCGCAGGCGGATAGACGGGATTGCCTCGTTCTTCATCGCTGGTGGCTGCCGATGCGATCTCAAATCGGTCGGCGCAGCCCTCCCTGCACACCAGATCTTTCATATAAAACTCTGCCATCGGGCTGCGGCAGATATTGCCCAGGCAGATAAAAAGGATTTTTGTTTTAGTCATACACTTTCCCTCCATTTCGGTCGCTTTACCGTAGCAGTTTAATGTGCGAAGCACGCTTCATGCAGCCGTCAGCTGTGCTTCATTTTTCATGTGCTGCTTTGCAGCATGCTTCATTTATAGAATACCGGCTGCAGCAGCGCATCGAGATTGTTTTCGTCGATGGCGCGCACCAGCGCACGGTTGGCATACCAGATGCTGATGACCGATTCGCACAGATTGCGGCAAATACGTTCCAGGTCGCGAACACCCTCCTCGGGGCACATACGGATAAGCGCCAATGCAGCATCTTCCTTGAGCTCCAGAGGCTGCAATGCATGGGCCATCATATCCAGATCGTCGCACAGTTCGTCCAGCGACTCCAGATTATACTCCTTCAGCAGCTTGGGCCAGATGTAGTCCATGACGATGCGCAGCTTGTCCTTCTCGTCATAAGGGGGAAGCTCGACAATGTCCAAACGGTCTTTGAGGACGGGCGAAAGTACATCCAGATCATTGGCCGTGGCAATAAAAATGGCATCGGACAGGTCGACCGGGAAGCCCAGGAAATTATCGACAAAACGGCTGCGGTCGCTGTCCAGCAGGTCGAGCAGAACATTTTCGGGGCGGCCATGCTCCTGCGAGCTGCCCATCTTATCGATCTCGTCCAGCAGGATGACCGGGCTGAAACTGCCCGAACGGATGACCGCTTCGATGATACGGCCGTGGTGAGCATTGCGGAAGACCTGCTGTACGCCGCGCAGGAAGTAGGCATCGGCTACACCGGCCAGCGAAATCTTTACACAGGGGCGACCCATGGCGCGGGCGATGGACAGAGCGATGGAGGTCTTGCCAACACCCGGAGGTCCGGCCAGCAGCAGAACAGCACCGTAGCTGCGGCCCAGATGCTTCTGACAGGCCATATAGCGCATGATCTTCTCCTTGACACCTTCCATAGCATAATGGGAACGGTCGAGGGTGCCTTTGGCCACACGGAGGTCAACGATATTGGGGGCCTTCTCTGCCAGCCAGGGCAGGCTGAGCATGGCGCTGAGGTGGTTTTCCTTAATATCTTCCTGCTCCATATTCAGCAGGTAATTCTGCACCTCTGTGGGCATGGCCGAAAAGATCTCTTCGGTGATGCGGCTCTTGAGGCGATATTTCAAAAGTCCGTGTTTGGATGTCATTTCTTCAGACATTGGGGGATGCTCCTTTCTCCCATTGGTTCTTTTCTTCATTTTATCACATCATCTGTACGATGCAAGAGCCTGTCATATTTTTGCACAAATCCGATTTACAACAGCTCCCATCTTTGGTATACTTGTTACAATTACAGGCATTTGATCGGATGCCTTTCTGTAAATCATTCCTAATAAAGAAAGAACGGGTGAAACGATGAAACCAAAAATTCTGATCGTCGGCGAAGACGGATTCGCCATGGATACCGGACATTTTATCATCAATCTGGAGTATGCAAATGCCGTCACCAAGGGCGGCGGTCTGCCCCTTATGGCCTTTGACTGGAACAGTGCTGCCGACTATGTGGAAATGGCCGATGGCCTGCTGTTGACCGGCGGCCCCGACCTGCTGTGCTACCGTTACGGCCAGTACTATAAAGACTTTACCGAAATGCCTCCCTTCTCCCGTACCCGCGATGATCTCGACTTCGAGCTGTGCGAGCGCTTCCTCAAGGCAGGCAAGCCCATCTTCGGCATCGGCCGCGGCTGTGAAGTCATCAACGTCGCCCTGGGCGGCACCCTCTATAAGGATATCGCCAAGGCCACAGGCAAGGCACATCCCACCGAAGACACCCCTGTAACCGGCTGGAATGCCATCACCCAGAAGGCGGCCTTCTCCTTCCATACCGTCGACGTTCAGCCCGACACCCGTCTGTCGGCTGTCCTGAACAAGACCGAGCAGGTAGGCTCCTGCCACCACGATGCCCCCAATGCGTTGGGCACAGGTCTCCGCGCTGCCGCTCTGGCCCCCGACGGCATTATCGAAGCCATCGAGCATGAGACACTGCCTGTCTTCGGTGTCATGTGGCATCCCGAGCGCGCCGCAGGCGATCTCCCTGCCGACGACCGCATTTTCCATCATTTCATCGAGCTGTGCCAGCACAGCTGCGGCAAATAAGGAGGCTGTGACTTATGCGTAAACCTATCATTCTCATCACCGGCGGCCGCGCCTATGACCGCCATTTCCACGGCCTCAGCCTGACCCTCAACAAGACCTATACAGCCGCAGTCGCTGCAGGCGGCGGCATCCCCACCATGGCCCTGGATGTTGACGCTTATGACGAATATGCTGCCATGGCCGACGGCCTGGTGCTGTCGGGTTCTCAGGGCTTCTCTCCCGATCCCAAGCTCAACACAGGCACCGAACACACCGACCGCAATGTGGATGACCAGAAGATGATCGAGGCCTTCCGCAAAGCAGGCAAGCCCATCATGGGCATCTGCCTGGGTATGCAGCAGCTCAACGTTGCCTTCGGCGGCGACCTCTACCCCAACTTCAAGTATGACCACGGCGTGGAACATATGATGACCAAACACACCATCGACACCGTCCCCGGCTCTCTCATCCATCGTATGTTTGGCACAGGCTTCTTCATCAACAGCCGCCACAACGTCAAGCTGGGCAAGCTGGCCGATGAACTGGTCATCACCGCCACTTCCGACGACGGCACCGTTGCCGAGGCGCTGGAACACAAGACCCTGCCCATCATCGGCTTCCAGTGGCATCCCGAGCGCATGCGCGGCGAGTTCCCCGAACCTCCCGAAGGCCCCGACATGACCCCTCTGTTCACCCATTTTATCGAAATGGTCAAGGCAGACATGGCGGCTCGCGAGGCATAATTCCCATAACATTCTAAAAGCCCGGCGGTCTGCCGGGCTTTTTTAGTAAATCTAAGGTTGAAATGCGGCCGGCTTTTTGTTATGATTATGACCATGCTACATTTCACCAATGAAAGGACGATTTATTTTGTTTGAGCGCAGCAAATCTGCCGACGATGTAAAGGGCATCAAGAAGATGGGCATCATCATGGTCATCGCCTTCCTCGTATTCTTTACCATCGTCACCATCATCGACAAAACAAAGCACGACAGAAATGTCCCCGACATCAGCGGCAAGCACTATGCCGAGATCGTTGTCCGTGACTACGGCACCATCAAGGTCGAGCTGGATGCCGACGCAGCCCCCGTCACCGTTGAGAACTTCCTCAAGCTGGCCGACGAAGGCTTCTACGACGGCCTGACTTTCCACCGCATCTACCCCTACTTCATGATCCAGGGCGGTTCCCCCGAGGGCGACGGCATTGGCGGCAGCGGCGAGAATATCCGCGGCGAGTTCAGCTCCAACGGCTGGGATAAGAATACGCTGACCCATGTTCGCGGCTGTATCTCCATGGCCCGTACCCAGATGCCCGACAGCGCATCTTCCCAGTTCTTCATCGTTCACGAAGACAGCACCTATCTGGACGGCGACTATGCTGCCTTTGGTTATGTCACCGAAGGTATGGACGTTGTTGATGCTCTGTGCGACTGGGTCGCCAGCGGCGCAGTTGTCTGCGATGGCAACGGTGTCATCCAGGACGTCAACGAGATGCCCATCATCGAGACCGTTCGCGTCATTCGATAAGCTGATTTACAGACAACCATCCGATATCGGATGGTTGTTTTTTTATGCCTTGTTGTCATTTCTTTGCCGTGCTATACTGATTTTAACAAAAAATAAGGAGGTGTCCTCATGGATCTCAATTCCACTGTCCTCAACCTGCTCCGTGAACATAGTGCCGATCTGGTCG
>JAFYOK010000050.1 GCA_017560175.1 Clostridia bacterium
TACGACGATGGATGATTGTAACCTTGCGTGCGAACTTTGTCAGGTACATAGCTTCTTCAACTGCGGAGTCGCCGCCGCCGACTACGAAGACCTCGAAGTCCTCGAAGAAAGCTGCGTCGCAAGTAGCGCAGAAGGAGATACCCTTACCGACATACTGGCCTTCGTTCTTGCAGCCGATGGGCTTGGGGAACGCGCCTGTAGCGATGATAACGACCTTAGCCTGGTACTCGCCCTTAGCGCCAACCAGTGTCTTAACATCGCCCTCGAGCTGGACGCTCTTGATTGTGTCGGAAACGCGCTCAGCGCCGAAGTGAGCAGCCTGAGCTGTCATACGAGCGATCAGAGAAGGACCGGAGTCACCCTCGACCTGGCCGGGGTAGTTTTCGATCTCGTCAGTGATAGCGATCTGGCCGCCATCCTGAGCCTTCTCGATGATCAGTGTGGACAGGCGGCTTCTGCCTGCATACAGGCCAGCAGCCAGACCGGCAGGGCCGGCGCCCAGAACGATTACGTCATAAATCTTGCTCATTGGTATTCGCCCTTTCTTTAACAAAAGATTTTCTTATTTAAAAACTAAATAAAGGCAAACTATAAAATCTATCGAATAAACGGCCGAAAAAGGCCGTAATTTTCAAAGTTAAATAAAAACGGTCTTTAAAGTGTTTATCTGATTTTTGAGTTCCGGGGGAGGACACCGTCCTCCCCCGGACATTATATCATCTTTCGATGCTAAGAATCAACTAATTTTTAAATTAGAGGTTCTCGAAGACTGTCTGCTTGTCGACTTCGATGGAGAAGGCCTTGATAGCCTGCTCGACCAGACGTCTACGCAGCTTCTTCTCCTCAACGGGATCCAGAGCGGGGTTGCCCAGGGGGTGAGGAATAGCGATTGTGGGGATGATACGGTTAGCACCTACTGTCAGGGAGATAGGTGTAACTGTGCACATGTGAACAACAGGAATACCGGTTCTTTCGATTTCCTTAACCATCGTTGCGCCGCAACGTGTGCAGGTACCTCAAGTGGAGGTCATGATGACGGCGTCAACACCGGCGGAAACGAACTTCTGAGCGTACTCAGCAGCGAAAGCCTTGGAGGACTTAACGGCAGTACCGTTACCAACTGTGGAGTAGAAGTAACGATGCAGCTTGCCGATCAGGCCTTCCTTCTCCATGTCACGCAGAACGTCGACAGGCAGAACGCGGTCGGAGTCAGCGTTGCAGTAGATGGGGTCGTAACCACCGTGAGCGGTCTCCCAACCATCCTCGGTCAGGTCCATAACGCCCTCGATGTCATACTCGCCATACTTGGAAGCGGAAGAAGCCTCGATACGGTCGGGGTTGCCCTTGGGAACAACGCCGCCGGATGTAGCCAGACCCAGAACAGCCTTGGACATGTCGGGAATAGCCTTACCGGGCTCGACCTTGTCGAAGTCAGGCATGGGGAACTCTGTGACGAAGGGCTTGTCAGCCAGCTTCTTCAGCAGCATATCGACAGCTCTCTTAGCACCGCGCTCCTTCTCGAAGAAGTTGACGCGAACGCCGTTGGGCATGTAGCCTTCCTGGCAGGAAGCGCCGATCTTCTCGCCCTTCATCATCTTCAGGGCCAGGTTAGCCATAGCGGGAGCAGCCTTTCTCATACCAGCGGCAGAGTTAGCTGTCTCGATGATGTAGATCTTATCCTTGTAGTCAGCGCCGGGGTTCTCGGTGTACATACCTGTCAGAACGGGGATACCCAGCTTTTCCTTAACTGCGACTGCGATGTTAGCGCAGGCGTAGCCGTAACGGCCAGCGTTGAATGCAGGGCCAGCAATGAAGAAGTCGGGCTTGATAGCTGCGACCTGCTCCAGAACCCATGCTTCAGCCTCAGCCTGATGCTCAGCGAAGTAGGAGTCACCGCAAACGATTGTGTTTACGACCTCAGCCTCGCCCTTCCAAGCTGTGTTGAATGCCAGACCGGGACCGACATGGCCTTCTCTCAGCTCAGGAGCAACATGAGCCATTTCCTCACCACCGATGTTAGCGAAGAACTGGTTAATATAGTGTACTACTCTAAAACTCATTGTAGATGTTTCCTCCTCTCGGTAATATTTACTTATCTAGCGGACAGTCTGTTGAAGCCCATCTCGTTAGTAGCGGATGTGATGATCTGCAGCTCAGCCTCGATTGTGCCGTCTTCGCGCAGAGAGCCAGCATGGCCACCAGCGACAACGTCAACGTAGTCGAGCATACCGATAACCTTATCCATCTTGGGCAGGATGATGACCTGGTTAGCGTTACCACCTGTGACAACAGCGTCAGCCAGGGGGTCGGAGTCAGCCAGGGACTGAGATGTACCGTCCTGACCAGCGTACTCGTCGGTAACGATTGTGGTCTTAACGCCCTTCAGAGCGATCTTCTTAGCGTTCATGATCAGGTCGGTGTCGGGGTTACCGAAGCCTTCCTGTGTAACGATAGCACCGTCAACGCCCAGCAGCTCGCACAGCTTAGCTGTCCAGTCGGAGGAGCGCTGCTTGTCAGCCAGGTAGACGTTCTCGTTTGTGATGATAACACCAACAAAGTTGATTGTCTTGCCGTGCTGCTTGAACAGCTCGTGAACAACAGGGTTGTTCAGGTGGATGTATGTGGGGTTCTTGTCGCATGCGGATACGCAGTTACCGGAAACGATAGCGCCGTCCATGATCTCTGTGGGCCACAGCATTGTGGTCAGAGTTCTCTTAGCGTCAACGCCGTAAACGTATGTGTCATGCAGCAGGCCCTGTGTCTGCAGCATTGCAACGTAAGCAACGCGGGGCAGATCGGGGAACATCTCGATGCCTTCCTTCAGGTTGGGTGTCGAGAATGTTTCGATCTCGTCGGGAGTCATGTCCTTGGAGATCTCGCCCAGGTAGTGAGCCAGCTTCAGGCCAGCCATACGAACTGCGCGCTCGTAAGCGGGCTTGTGGATGTTCTCGATGGGCAGTGTAGCGTCAGCATCCTCAGCCAGCAGGTAGTCAGCGGGCTCAGCGATCATGACCAGGTTAACTGTCTTAGAGAAAGGTGTGTACTCAGCGCCGATGTCGGACATATCGATGATACCTTCCTGGTAACCAACGATCTTACCGCATGTGACGACTGCCATGTCCTTCAGGACGTGTGTGCGGCCCTCACCAACAACGTCAACCTTGTTGACCATGCCGGGGAAGACGCCACCGTTACCGGAGACCTTAAAGCGGGGCTCGATAACGTCCTTAACGGGTGTAATTCTTGTACGCTCGCCGGGGTGAGCTACGTCGAAGCGAACATCCTTGAGGTCCTCGTCCTCCAGGATCAGAGCTCTCATTGCTGCCTCGTCAACATAGAGAACGCCGTCTTCGATCTTCGACTCAGAGCCAATGACGATATCTTTGATGTGGATATAACCAAGCTCAAGAGTTTTCAAGATAATTTCCTCCAATCACTATAATGTATTTCACTTAAAATGAAAACCTAACGTATTAAACCTTCAGTCCTGTCTGGGCAGACTCGATGCCGCCGGTGATCAGGAAGAAGTCGACCATCTGGAAGTCTGCCAGATGGCGGGGTGCCAGCATCTTCTGACGCTCGCGGTATTTCTCGAACTTACCGCTGGTGGCAACAACGATGGCGTCTTCGATCATGATGAGCGAATCGTTATCCATGCTGCCGCGGTCGGCCGAGATCATAATGCTCTTATAAGGAGTCTCATTGGGCTTGACGCTTCCCGACAGGGGATGTGTCAGCAGCTTGTGACCCTTATGAACTTTGTCGCGTACTGCATACAGGATCTCGTCGAAGGAGCATTCCTGATAAACGATGCAGTATTTGCTGCCGTATTCGTTCTGAACACGGGGGTTATTTGTGATAATGATAAAATCCAATTTTCGTTTCCGCCTTTTATTTTTCTTCAGCCGGGGCCGTGTTTAAAAAAATAAGCGGGCTCGGTGCTTTCAAAAGAAATACCGACTGAAATCACATTTTAAAAACAGTAAATAACCAGTCTTTTTTCTCCGTTCCTTGGCCTGAGAGATTCCGGCGTTCGCCGTTGCTCCTTTGGCGCCTAAAGCTTTGAGTTCGCTTACAGCTCTTCAGAGTACAGTCCGCATCCGGTCCTTTTGCCTGAAAGTTTCGGCATCTGCGGCGACTCACCGCAGGGCCTTGCCTCTTCGGCGGCCGCTTGTTTCATCGGCGCTCTCCCGGAAGCTTCATCCTGAAATATTTGTTTTTGGGCAGACTTACACACTTGTGCCGTCTGTTACGAATATATTCTATCATATTACAGCCGTTTGTAAAGAGTAATTTTTCCGAAAAATCTAAAAAAACGATTGTTTTTTCTGATGATATTTCGTGGTTTTGCCGATAGACACTCACTTTATTGACCCTTTTTATAAATGTCAAAAGTTTTTTCACTGAACTTCCTTACCTTTCGATGAGTGCCATCAGAAAATTCTATAAGGCAGTTTCCCCCACTCTTTTCCCATTATTCCGGAAAAAATGTAACTTTTTTATTTTTCTGAAAATCTTGAAAAAACACTTGAAATGCGCCTGTCTTCGTGTTATTATTCTATATGCATTTGCACACGGGTGTGGATGGGTGCTGGTGTGCCCCCCGGTCTTCAAAACCGGTGATAGGGGTTAGTAGCTTCTTAGGTGGGTTCGATTCCCACGCACGCCCGCCAGTGAAAAACCGGACAGAGTGATCTGTCCGGTTTTTGTTTTATCTGTAAAAATAAGGGCGACCGCTACGGCCGCCCTTATTTTTATGTTGCCAATCACCCGTCACCCTGTCGGGTGCCACCCTCTTTCAAAAGAGGGCTTCTGTCATTGTGATATTCTATAAAACAACGCTAAGCCAAAGGCTCCTTTTGAAAGGAGCTGTCGCCTGCCAAGGCGACTGAGGATTGGCCGCTTTCCGAGGTGCAGTATTTTCGCACCCAGTTTCTATCCAATGATGCCCAGGTGCTCCAGCAGGATCTTTGCGCCGATGAGGATCAGAATGATACCGCCCATCAGTTCGGCATTGATCTTATTGTTGTCGCCCAGCTTATTGCCCAGCCATACGCCGATGGCCGACAGCGTGAAGGTCATAACACCAATAAAGGCAACCGATGCCCAGATGTTAACATGGAGGAAAGCTAGAGTAACGCCAACGGCCAGCGCATCGATGGAAGTGGCAATGGCCATAACGGTCATGGTCTTGACACCCATATCGTCATCGCAATCATCTTCGTCATCACCCATGGATTCACGGATCATATTGACGCCAA
>JAFYOK010000051.1 GCA_017560175.1 Clostridia bacterium
AGGCCGGTACCATCATTGCTATGGGTACGCCTGCCGGCGTTGGTATGGGCTTTGATCCTCCTCGCTTCATGAAGCCCGGCGACGTTGTCACCTGCGAGATCGAAGGTATCGGTCAGCTGACCAATACTGTAAAATAAAAAATTAAAACCCCGACACCGTCGGGGTTTTTCTTATGTTTACAGGTTCTCGATGATGTTTTCCAGTTCGGCAAAGGTGCAGGTGCAGATGCCGTCCAGAGGCAGTTCCTTCTCATTGATGAGGCAGTCGGTGACCAGCAGGGTGGGGATGCCGAGGGAGGTAGCAGGCAGGATATCTTCGCCTACGTTATTGCCTACCATAAGACATTCTTCGGGCTGCAGCCCATGCTTTTCCAGAATAGAAGCAAAATATTTGGGGTTAGGCTTGCTGAAGCTGCAGGTGGTATAAGTGGTGATATCGTCAAAATCGGCAGGGGTCAGGCCGATCCAGCTCAGGCGGCTTTCCACAGCCGAGTCGGGGAAGATGGGATTGGTGGCAAGGATGACCTTCTCTGCCTTGCGGTGGGCAGCGGACAGTACGGCACGGATCATGGGATTTTCGCGGGCAGCGGCCTTGGCGAGATGGAAGCCGTCGGCATCGCGATAGAAGGCGTCGAAAGCAGGGATGGTGCGGTCGATCTCCTCGGAGGTCATGTAGGGTGTCAGAGCCTTGAAAGCCGCCCAGAAGGCCTGCTCATTGGTCTGTGCGCCGTCGTTCTTGACCATGGCACCTGTGGCCTTCCAGATGGTCTTGACGATGGTGGTGGGGTCATAGCCCCAGGCGGCGCTGTGGCGGGCCAGGTTGCCCAGATAGACTTCTACAAAGCGGTCGTTGTCCAGGGGCAGCAGGGTGCCGTCCAGGTCGAATAAAATGGCTTTGAGGGTAGACAAAGTCATTCTCCTTTCCGATTTCGGTATTTTGATACTGTAGATTTTAGCATAGCTAAATATAAATCGCAAGAAAAGACCGCTGAGCATTTGCTCAGCGGTCTTGGGGTTTACAGGGAATTAGTCGATGTAGATGTACAGGGTGTAGAAGGTTTCGTAACCGTCGCCATCTTCGACTGTGATGTACAGAACGACTTCGCCGTCATACCACTCGGAGGAGCTGATCTCGATCTCCATCCATTCGTTATCGCCGCCGATGTCGGAGTCTTCATCGCTTTCGATCCAGACAGTAGCGTCGGAATCGTAGGTGTTGACTCTGATCTCCAGGATATCATCGGTGTTCATGGAGATGGTATCTTCGATGTATGCTTCGAACTCGCCGTCGTCAACTTCTTCGATATAGAGAGAAGAGACAGAATCTGTGTTCCAGGAGGAAACAGTGATCGAGCTGATGGCATTGTCGCCGGAATAGTCGCTGCTGCTGCCGCTCTTCTTGGTGGTGAAATAATCGGTGAAGTTGTCATCGTCGATGTAGGTGGAACCCTTATACAGTTCGACCTCGACCTCATACTCGTAATCGGTATTCTTGGTCAGACCGGTCAGGTTGACGACCTTTGTACCCTTAACGTTGTTGATGGTATAGGTGACATTCTTCCAGGAGCTGAGAGTGCCGTTTTCCTTATTGTAGGAAACGGTCATCTGCAGCTTGGTGGCATCGGTATCGCTGTAATCGTAATCGATGGTCAGAGCTGCCGATGTTGTGCCGGGCTCAACGTCAACGGTGAGCTCGTCGGTGGAAGCTGTGCCAACGGTGAAGTAGAAGACATACTTATCGTTGGAAAGGCCATCCTCGTCGAACAGCTTGCCTTCCTTGATGATAACATAGTAGGTAGCGCCGACGCTCAGATTTGTCTTGGGATCCAGCTCAACGACCTTATAGCCGTAGGAGGTGTCATAGGAAGCTGTGAAGCTGACCTTGGAGCCGGTCTGGCTGTTCTTGCGGATCTCGATGGCATCAGCCAGGGTGGAGGAAGTGACCTTCTTGCCTGCAGATGTATAGAGGTCGCCGTCAAACAGCATCTTGATGTTTGCGGAAGACTTGATCTTGGTCTCCTTATGCTCGGGAGAGGTCTCGATGGGAGCCAGATCGCCGGAGGTTGTGGGCTTGTTGTTGTTTGTGTTTGTGTTGGTGCCATTTTCGCCGCCGGTGTAGTAGTTGAAGGTCATGCCGGAGATATCATCACCGTCAGCGTTGGTCAGAGCGCCGGAAGACAGGATGACGAAGTATTCGGTATCGCTGTCCAGCAGACCATCGGGGATCAGAGTGATGGTATCCTTATCGCTGTTGATGGTAGCCTTTTCGAGAGTGACCTTCTTACCGGTCTTGCTGCCTTCGCGGACTTCAAAGACATAGTTCTTGATGTAGCTGGAGGTGAGGGGATCGCCGTCTTCATCGAAAACTTCGGTGGGGAAGACAAAGACGAAGTCCTCATCGGTCTCCATGGTCTGTGTGCCCGAAGCGGGGTAAGACAGAGGAACATCGGAGGTTCTGCTTGCTGTCTTGAAGCTGTAGATCAGCTCATCGTTGCTGTCGTCGTCATCGTTGGTCAGAGTGCCTTCGTTGACGATCAGGTAGTAGGTAGTGTTCTTGGTGAGGTTGCTGGAGGGATTGATGGTGATGACCTTCTTGGCAGAGTTGATGGAAGCTGTGAAAGCAACAGCTGTACCGCTCTCGCTGCCCTTGCGCAGCTCGATGACATCGCTCTTCAGGTAGGAGGAAGTCAGGCTCTTGCCGTTTTCATCATAAACCTTTTCATCAAAGGTCAGTGTCAGGTTGGCATCAACGGGGATGTTGTTGGTCTCGTCGCCGGGATAGAACTCAGGAACCATCTCATCTGTAGTGATGATGGAAGAAGAGGAGGACGAGGATGTTGCTGCCTTGCCATCGGTGGTGAAGAGGATGGCAATAGTGTCGTTGAGCTTGCCGTTGGTCTGGCCCTTGAAGGCGCCGGCATTGACGGTCAGCAGGTATTCGGAAGACTTATCCAGGCCTGCAACGGGATCGATGGTCAGGACCTTACCGTTGGAGCTGATGGATGCAGAGTAGTCCAGAGATGTACCTGTGGAGGTGTTCTTGCGCAGAGCAACATTGCTGCGTACCCAGGAGGTGGTCAGAGTCTGGCCGTTGGAGGGAACGATAGCATCCTCGAAGGAGATGTTAATAACTGTGCTTGTAGCAACCTTTGTAGTACCGTTGGCAGGTGTGGAAGTGTAAGCCAGTGCACCGGCAGCTGTTGCGCCTGCGCCCGCACCGGTATTGGTTGTTGTCTTTGTGACAGTACCTGTACCTGTGAAGACTGCAGTTGCGTTGAGAACTGCGTTGGCAACATTGGTGCCGGATTCCAGCTTGACCGATGTGCCGACTGCAGCTGCACCAACATTCAGGTTGGTGATCTTACCGGAAGTCAGAGTAACAGAAGAGGGAACGTTGATTGCAACGTTGTCGTAGGTTGTACCGGTCAGAGAGACCTTGGCAGCAGCGCCGCCGATGGTAACGTTCTTGAAGCCGGCGCCCATGCCGCTGATGTTGCTCTCAACCAGCTGGGAGTTGGTCTTCAGGTAGGTGTTGTAAACGGTGGAATCACCAACAGCAGCAACACCGGGGGTGTAATACTGGCTGTCGACAGTCATGTTGGCAACGCCGGTGTTGGACAGGCGAATGCCGGTCTCACCGCCGCCGTTGACCAGCAGAGTACCCAGAACCTTGCAGTTGGTCAGCTGAACGCTGCTGCGGCCGACACTGTCGGCAATGATCAGGTTGCCGGTGTAGATGTTGCCGAGGACGGTCTCGTTCTTGGCATTGATGGTGATGTTGCCGGAGATGATCTTTTCCTTTGTCAGCAGGGTCTCCAGGATCTTGACGGTCTCAGCACGGGTCAGGTTGCCGAGGGGGTTGAACTTCTGGAGGTTGTCGCCGGTCATGTAGCCCTTGGTGTAGACGATCTTAGCGGCAGGCAGAGCCCATGCGCCGATAGAAGAAGTGTCCTTCAGGGTCATGGTCTTCAGAGCCTCGTTGGGATAAGCGACCAGGCGGGCCAGGATGACAGCAGCTTCCTGACGTGTGATCAGGTTGGTGCCGCGGAAGGTGTTGTCTTCATAACCGGAGATATAACCGGCAAAAACGGCCTTCTGGACATCCTTGTAATAGGGATCGGAAGCGGGAACGTCGCTGAAGCTGATGCTTGCAGCATTGGTCAGGCCGAATGCACCGTTGACCATACGGGCAAACTCATTACGAGTGATGGCCTTGTTGGGCTCGAAAGCGCCGCCTGCGGGAACATAGCCGTGGGCGACAGCCTGCTCGATCAGCTTTTCAGCCCAGTGACCGCTGACATCGGTGAAGGATGCAGCGTTGGCAGGGATGATCAGCAGAGACAGAGCCATGCTGATGGCCAGAGCGAGCGATAATACGCGTTTGGTTTTCATTATCATCTTCCTTTCAAAATGATGGATCTCTCATGCAGTCAAAACCGCACATGATGTTACTTTACAGTATAGCACAAATGACTGTCAAAAGATATATCCAATATACAGTATTAAAGACGAAATTTACCTGAAAAACGTTCCTGTTTTTCAAAAGAAAATTTTTCTTTTTATATATAGGAAATAAAGACTGCGTCGGAGAAGATCATCTCAGCAGAGAGGCCACATAATCGCCGACCTGGCTTGTGGTGGCTGTGCCGCCCATATCGGGGGTCAGGCACTTACCGTCCACCATGGTCTGCTCGATGGCATCCAGGACCTTTTTACCCAGATCGGGGTAGCCGAAATGGTCGAGCATCTGGCTGGCCGACCAGATAGAGGCCAGCGGATTGGCCAGACCCTGTCCGGCGATGTCGGGCGCGCTGCCATGGACCGGCTCGAACATGGAGGGGAATTTGCCTTCGGGGTTGAGGTTGGCACCGGCGGCGAGACCCATGCCGCCCGAGATGGCAGCACCCAGATCGGTGAGGATATCACCAAAGAGGTTGGAGGTGACAACGACCTCAAAACGGCCGGGATCCTTGACGAAAAACATGGAAGCGGCATCGACCAGCAGGGTCTGGGTGGGGACATTGGGATATTCTGCCGAAACTTCCTTGAAAATCTTGTCCCAGAAGACCATGGAGTAGTTGAGGGCATTGCCCTTGCTGATGGAGGTGACGCTCTTACCTTCCTTCTGTGCCAGTTCGAAGGCATAGCGGATGACGCGCTCGGTGCCCTTGCGGGAGAAAACGCCGGTCTGCAGCGCCACTTCGGCGGGGGTATCTTTAAAGAGCCATTCACCGGCGCCGGCATATTCGCCTTCGCTGTTTTCGCGGATGACGATCATGTCGATATCCTCGGGAGAAACATCCTTGAGGGGACAGGGCGCGCCGTGCAGCAGTTTGACGGGACGCAGGTTGATGTACTGGTCAAATCCGTGGCGGATCTCCAGCAGCAGACCCCACAGGGAGATGTGGTCGGGAACGCCGGGATAGCCGACAGCACCCAGATAGATGGCATCGAACTTTGAGAGGATCTCAATGCCGTTTTCGGGCATCATGCGGCCGGTTTCCAGATAATAACGGCAGCCCCAGGGAAAATGGGTGTATTCAAAGGCAAAGTCGCCCAGAGCAGCTGCTTTGTCGAGGACTTTGATGCCCTCGGCCAGCACTTCGGGGCCGATGCCGTCGCCGCCGATGACAGCGATTTTGTATGTTTTCATAGAGGAAAAACTCCTTTCTCACAGTATGATTTTATCATAGCATGGTTTCGGTCTGCCGTACAGAGGTGAAATGGGAGAGGGATAAAAATATACACTGATATTGAGAGTATATGCACGAAAGAAGGAAAGGTGCTGTTTCTTGAAAATAGAAAATGCGGGGCGAGAATACGCGAGGAGAAACTTTTGCTTCGATTTTAAAAGTTTTTGAAAAACAGGGGTTGACATAGCCGGGAAACGGGTGTATGATGCATTCATCAATTTCATAAACGCAAAGGCGTTGACGAAGAGAGTAGTCTGATCTGAAAAGGCACAGAGAGCTTCCGGTTGGTGCGAGGAAGCGCGAAGTAGGAGAAGGATGAAGTACACTTCTGAGCTGCAGCCCGAAAGAAGATTTTGAGTAGGCGCTGACGGTACTCCACCGTTATTGGGAGAGACATTTGATGGAATGTCGCGTGCGTAACAGGTGGTTTAGGTTTTGTCCTTTTACGAGGGCAAAACCTTTTTTGTTTTCCCGGCCAGAATAACATCCTCCGAACGCCACGGCAGCGAACCAAGAGAAAGGAAAACGAAAACCATGAACATCAAGAAAATCACAGCCCTGGGCCTCAGCCTGCTGACCGCCTGCACACTCTTTGCCTCCTGCGGCAAGACTGAAGAAGCACCTGCCGAAGAAGAAAAGACAGAAGTTGTCGAAACCACTCCCGATACCAAGGAAGAGACCCCTGAAAAGCCCGTCCATGACGATTCCATCGTTATCACCATGAAGGACGAGCCTCCCACGCTCAACCCCTACGACCACGCTTCCAATGCTTCCGGCTACATGAACCAGCTGACTTTCAACAGCCTGTTTAAGATCGACCTGGATACCCTCCAGCCCATTCCCGATCTGGTCGAGAGCTTTGAGAATATCGACGAAGTTACCTGGAACTTCAAGCTGAAGGAAGGCGTCAAGTTCCACGACGGCACCGACCTGACCACAGAAGACGTCAAGGCGTCTCTGGAGTTCAGCCGTAATTTCGTATCTTCCACCCAGTACAACAGCTTCTGGAGCGAAGTTGTCATCGTTGATGACCACAACTTCACCATCATCACCAATGCCCCCTATGCCAAGATCCTCGATGACCTGGCTTCCAACTGCAACTCCATCGTTCCCAGCGAACTGATCGCTTCGGGCAACGATTTCAATCTGAATCCCATCGGCTCGGGCCCCTACAAGTTCGTTCATTGGGAACTGGGCGACAGCCTGACCTTCGTTAAGAACGAAGACTACTTCGACAAGGATCATATGCCCACCATCACCGATATGACATGGCGCATCATCCCCGAAGGTTCTTCCCGTACCATCGCGCTGGAGACCGGCGAAGTCGATATGATTATCGATGTTGAATCCAACGACGTTGAGCGTATCCGTGAATCTGAAAACCTGGCACTGGCCGAAGTTGCAGGCCTGCGTATGGCATTCTTTGCCCTCAATACCGAAAACACCATGTTCTCCGATGTCCGTGTCCGCCGCGCCATCAATGGTCTGCTGAATAAGGAAGCCATCGTAGAGGTCGCTGTTAACGGCCAGGGCGTTCCTTCTGTCAGCATGGACCCCTCTCCCTACCAGGGCGTTGTCGAGGATAATGCTGTTGTCTACGACGTTGATGCAGCCCTCGCACTCTTTGAGGAAGCACAGGTCGACCCCAAGGAAATGAAGTTCACCGTTATCTGCTTTGACGATACCACACGCCGTACCGCAGAGGTCATCCAGGGTATGCTGGGTGAAGTCGGCATCACCATGGAAATCGAGTCCCTCGACTTCGCCGCATGGCTGGAGCGTTACCTGGCCGGTGACTTCGAGGCATCTCTGGGCGGCTTCTCTTCCTCCAATATTCTGACCTACCAGAAGGGCCTGTGGCACACAGCCACCATCGGCGCTACAAACGGTGCCCGTCTGAGCGTTCCCGAGGTCGATGCCCTCATCGAGAAGGCACTTGTCACTCTGGACGAAACCGAGCGTACCGCTGTCGTATCCGAGATCTCGGCTATGGTCAACGAACTCAATCCCTTTAACCCCCTCTACACATCTACAGTTATCCGTGCATTCAACGCCGATCTGGAGGGCGCAAAGGTAAGCGCATCCGGTCGTATCAACTACGCCGATCTGCACTGGGCTGAATAAGCATTACGTAGCTTCCCGAAACGGCGCTTCTGCGCCGCGCCGATCATTCGGCGTCTGATTTTGAGCCGATTCATTCGGTCAAAATCTATGAGATGAAAAGGGGTCCCCATCAAATCGAAGATTTTATGGGGAGCAGCGCATCGGGCCGTATCAATTACGCCGATCTGCACTGGGCTGAATAAATATAAACAAACGCAAAAGTTTATTATGAAGAAATAACACCCGGGCAAATCGCTTGGGTGTTATTTATAAAAATTGATAAAATCATCATATTTCAAGGTTTTTTAAGCTGAAATGAGCATAAAAAACGAGAAATTATGAAAAATTATTTAAAAACAGGGTTGACAAATCCAAAGCAAAGTAGTAGAATCCAACACATCGATGACAAGTCGATAGCAAAAATATACAGACTTAAAGACGATGACAGAGAGAGTAAGCTGATCCAAAAGGCACAGAGAGCTTCCGGTTGGTGCGAGGAAGCGCGAGTAGGAAATGCTGAAGTTCACTCTTGAGTTGCGGCCTCAAAGGGAGTGATCCCCGGTAGGAGCCGACGGCACTCGACCGTTATCCGGAGAGACATTTGATGGAATGTCGCGTAACAGGTGGTTTATGAATTCCAGGCGGGTTCATCCTTTTACGGATGAGCCCGTTTTTATTTTTCCCTTTTGCGCGAACCCAAGGAAAGGATGTGTTAAGGCGATGTTGTCGGAGATCTCAGAAGCCCGACGGCATGACAGCCCACCCAGGCAAAGCAAACTTCTGAACCCAATCAATCCTGATTCAAACGAAAGGCGAAAAGAACAATGAACATGAAGAAAATGATGGCCCTGCTCATGGCCCTGCTGATGAGCGTAGCGCTGGTTGCAGGCTGCAGCAGCGACAAGGAAGAAGAAGTCGTCACAGAAGAAGTCGTCACAGAAGAAAAGGTCGAAGAGACCGTTGAAGAAGAACCCGTCAAGGAAAAGCACGCAGACGTTCTGACTCTGGCTATGGCCAGCGAGCCCACAACTCTCAACCCCTATGACCATGCTGCTGTTACCTCCAGCTACATGAACCAGCTGACCTACAACAAGCTGTTCCGTCTGGACGTTGAGACACTGGAGCCCGTCATGGATCTGTGCGAAAGCTATGAGAACATCGACGAACTGACATGGCGCTTCAAGGTCAAGGAAGGCGTCAAGTTCCACAATGGCGATGAGCTGACCGCCGAGGACGTCAAGGCTTCCATGGAATATGCTCGCACCTTCACAGCTTCCGACAAGTACACCAAGTTCTGGAGCTCTGTTGAAGTTATCGATACCTACACCGTTGAAGTTAAGACACATACTCCCTACGCGCTGATCCTCAACGATCTGGCTACCAACGGCAACACCATCCTGTCCAAGAAGCTGATCGACGAAGGCAACGACTTTAACCTCAATCCCATCGGCACCGGCCCCTACAAGTATGTTGAATGGGTCCTGGGTGACAAGATCACTTTCACAAAGAACGACAACTATTTCGATGCTGACCACCAGCCCCAGATCACCGAGCTGGTATGGCGCATCATCCCCGAAGGCACATCCCGTACCATCGCGCTGGAAGCCGGCGAGATCGATATGATCATCGACGTTGACACCAACGACATCAACCGCATGGACGAAAGCGAAACCATCGAAGTCCTCTCTGTTCCTGGCACAAGAATGGCATTCTTCGGCCTCAACAACGAAGCTGCTCCCTTCAACAATATCGACTTCCGCCGCGCTATGATGGCTGCCATCGACCGTGAAGCCGTTATGATGGTTGCTGTCAACGGCCAGGGCAGCGTTACAACATCCCCCAACCCCCAGACCTTCCAGGGTGCAAATGAAGAAGGCACCATCGGCTACGATGTCGAAAAGGCCAAGGAATACCTGGCAGCTTCCGGTATCGACCCCACAACTGTTACTTTCTCCTGCATGACCTACACCGATGAGACCCGCCGTACCGCAGAAGTCATCCAGGCTTACCTGCAGGAGATCGGCGTCCACATGGAGATCGAGTCCCTCGACTTCGCAGCATGGCTGGAGCGCCTGCTGGCCGGTGACTTCGAAGCATCTGTTGGCGGTTACACCGCATCCGACCTGCTGACCTACATGAAGGGTATGTGGCACTCCATCTCCATCGGCGCTTCCAACCTCTGCCGCCTCAACGATCCCGAAATCGATGCAATGATCAACCAGGCCGAGCAGACACTGGATGCAGCCGAGCGTACAGCC
>JAFYOK010000052.1 GCA_017560175.1 Clostridia bacterium
CATAACTTCCAGTGCCATAAATTAACCCTCTTTGTGCTGCTTCTTGAGCTTGATGATCTCCGAGCGCAGCTGTGCGCACTCTTCGGCATAGCTCTTGATCTGGGCACGCATATTGTCGGACGACTGCTGTGCCTTGAAATACTTATCGGCAATGTTCATGGCTGCCAGAATGGCACCGTCTACCGAAGAAAGGCGGCCGTTCTGCTTGGTTTCTGCCATGCTCTTGTCGACCAGCTCGGCGCTGCGGCGGATGTGGCTTTCGTCATCTTCCGAGATGATGGTGTAGGTCTTGCCGTCGATGGTAACGTTGACTCTCTGCATAGTTTTTACCCCACTTCTATCTTTGAATAAACTGCTTGTTTTTAACTTCTCATGTGCCGTAAAACCCAAAAATGGGCATACGGGGATACTCTAATAGTATAACATAGAATAGAGTTGTTTCAAACAATGTTTACACAATTTTTAAACGGCTCCTGCCCTCTTTGGCAGCAAAAAGGCTCGCTGCAACGGGAATGCAGCGAGCCTCGGTATATTTTTAATTCAGTTCGGCAACCTTATCCAGCCAAGCGGAATAGAGGTTGTTGATCTTGACATAGTCGATGGTTCTGTTGACCTGTTCCAGCAGACCCTGGGGATCACCCTTTGCGACCCATACGCGACCGCCCTCGGTCTCGGGGAAGGTCTGATCCAGCATAACCAGATGGGTGTTGGCAGCAACATGGCTGTCGGCAACATTACCGGAAACCAGCAGAGCATCAACTTCACCGCTGGCCAGACGATAGAACATCTCGTCGACGGTCATAACCTCGACCAGTGTGCAGTCGTCCAGATGTGCCTTGGCGATCTCACCCTGAACAGAGCCCTTCTGTACAGCCAGCTTGGCATCGGCCAGCGCATCGAAGCTGGTGTAAACTTCAGCGTTCTTCTTGAGCATGACGATCTTCTGGTCGGATTCTCTGTAGTATTCGCCCGATGCATCGGCTTCCTTCAGACGGGCAGATGTGGCCATCATGTCGGAAATGACCAGATCGATCGAACCCTTATTGAGTTCGCTCAGCAGATTTTCAAAGGCAATGTCTTTGATAACCAGTTCCTTGCCCATATCCTCGGCGATCTTCTTGGCCAGTTCGATATCGGAACCGACAATGATGTCCTGGCCACCAATGATGGCATGGAATTCAAACGGTGCATAGTCGGCCGATGTACCAACAATCAGCTGATCGACATTCTCCACGGGTGTTTCCAGGTCGATGTTACAGCCGGCCAGTACGCTCACGGTCAGCAGTACCAGCAGGATAGCGGCGATTTTTGCAGATTTCATACAAATACGTCCCTTCAATATTTTTGGCTTATTCACAGAACCAATATATAGATTTCAGTTTATCTCTCTTTCCTATATATGGCAATCAGCCAACACCATTATCATAGTCTATTTTTTAACAATATACAACCAAAATCGACTTGTGATTGATGACAAAAAATTAACGATTTGTATAGTAAGAAATGAGCAAATCGACCATCAAGCCATAACTGCGCACACCATCGGGCTGTCCGGTCGACTTGATATAGGCATCGTTGACGCTGCTTCCGAAATCATTGAGCTTACCTTCATACTGCGCGAGATGGGCACTCTTGGCAGCCAGATCATCCAGTACCGGCCGGGACAGCGAACCATAGACTTCACGCCAGCGATCACGATCGGCATTGAAAAGGGCATTATGAAGGGAAATATAGCCATTGAACAGGGCAGAATAGGTGAGTGAGGGATCTTTTGACTCGACACAGCTTAAAAACGCGGCAAAATTGGCCTCTTTTTCGGGTCCGATGCCAAAACTGTGGGCTGTTTCATGGGCGATAGTGTAGGGGACAGAAGTTTCGATCAGATCACCGCTGACAATGCTTTCGCCTGTTATGGGGAAATAATAGCCGGTGATGCTGACCCAACTCATGACCTTGGAAAGCAGGACGCCCTCCTTGGGGGCAATACCTGCACCACGGTTGTACAATGCCTGCATTGAGCCTGTGCGATAGCTTTCCTGTACCGCTTCAGCCAGTATATCATAACATTCGGGCGCAAAGAGTCCTTCTGCATCTCTATCCACAAGCTGTGCATAAGCATTAAGCTCGTCGGCCACCTTCCGGGCGGTCTCGGCCAGCTCATCCACGCTATGCTTTCCGCCTTCCAGCCCCAGATGATCGGCCAAAGACGGCGCCGAATACTGGGTGAGAAACACTACAGAAAAGAGGGCATAGATCACACCGCCGGCCAGCAGTAACCTACAGACAGCCCCCAGAAAACCCGAAAATCCACGGCGAACGGTCAGCATGACCGTCACAATGATGGCTGCGGCAATGCCGCCGATCCAGACCACTTCGGAGATCGGAAAGGGAAAGATGCTCCAAATCCGGCAGAGCTGATTGCCCAGTCCCTGTCCTACGGCACGCATGGGGGCAGCAGCGATGCCCAGACCGGCACTCACCTTAAACCAGCCCCAACCAAAAAAGGCCAGCAGGAGTCCTGCCAGCCCATAGGCCTTTTCTTTACGGGAAAGGTTAATTTTCATGTTTTTCTGCCTCTTCTTTGGGCTGATCGAGCAGCATAGCCACGGTATACTTGCCCTTTGTACCTACCTTGAGGCCATATTTGCGGATGATCCGGTCGCAGAGGGCATTGAGGACATCAATGTCGCCTTCCACCAGTTCCAGTTCGATCTCACCCAGAGGCGCACGCAGTTCGCCCTTGGTGTATTCGCCGATGTCGTAAGACAGGATAAAGTGCAGACCTTCATGCTGATAATCGGCCTCGGTGCGGGTAAAGCTGCAGCCGCAGACAGGGGACAGCTCGGCACCTTCCAGAACGGCTTTAAGCTCCTCGGGCATTTCTTCCAGCTGACAGAGCTTCTGTACGCCCTCGGTGATATTCTCGGCAGGCACTTCGTATTCTTCGCGAACCTTGGCGCTGCCTTCGGTACGGCGGCTGACCTTGAGGCAGCAGACACCCTCGCCATTCTCCTGACGAATACGCAGACCGGCCTTCATCTTGCCCAGCAGGCCGTATTTATCAATATAATAGATGCTCTCCATATCGCTGCGGCGTGCGTCGCCCAGATGGGGACGGAGCAGCTCATCGGCAAAAACCTGCGATGCAACGGCGGCATCCACGGGGGATAACTTGATTTCGGTTTCCATAATATAATTCTCCTGTTTGAAGATATTTCTATTGTAACAGATGATATATACTGTGGCAAGGGTGGGATGAGGCTTGCCGGTTGGCTGTAATGTCATGCTGAGCGAAGTCGAAGCATCTCACACCGAGCAAAAGGTCTGAATACAGTTGGTTGGACTATGCGTGAGATCCTTCGATTGCGCTGACGCTCCACTCAGGATGACAATGCAGCTGAATGCAGAAGATCTACAGTCACTCATCCACCGCTAAAGCGGTCCCCCTTCCCTCAAGGGAAGGCTTGGGAATCTCGTGGCAAGTCGGCAGTTTTTTATGCAAAATGCCGAATTAGCCTTGACTTCCCATGGGGTTGAGCTGTATGCTATGTATATAAAAATATGATTTAAAGGAGATGTATCCCTATGAAATCCAAGGTTTACTTCACAAAAGATATCACCCCCGAGAACGTCCTCAAGCTCTATAAGATGCTGAACAAGGAGCTGCCCGGCAAGGTCGCCATCAAGGTTCATTCGGGCGAAGTCGGCAACCAGAACTTCCTGCGTCCCGACTTCTGGGAGCCTGTTGTCAAGCATGTCGGCGGCACCGTTGTCGAGTGCAACACCGCTTACGAAGGCCAGCGCAACACCACCGAGAAGCATCTGAAGGCCATCGAGCAGCACAGCTGGAACCAGTATTTCGACTTTGATCTGCTGGATGCCGAAGGTCCCGATATCGAGCTGGATATCCCCAAGGGCAAGATCATTCAGAAGAACTATATCGGCAAGAATGCTGCCAACTACGACTCCATGCTGGTTCTGTCCCACTTCAAGGGCCATCCCATGGGCGGTTACGGCGGCGCCATCAAGCAGCTGTCCATCGGCGTCGGCTCTTCCTACGGCAAGGCTTACATTCACGGTGCAGGCGAGCCCGAGAAGATCTGGACCGCTGACCATGATATGTTCCTGGAATCCATGGCGGACGCTGCGCTGTCGGTCATCGACTTCTATAAGGGCAACCTGGCTTACATCAACGTTATGAAGAATATGTCGGTCGACTGCGACTGCTGCGCCAAGGCGGAGGATCCCTGCATGGCCGATATCGGCATCCTGGCTTCTCTCGATCCCATCGCCATCGACCAGGCCTGCGTTGATCTGGTCTATGCTTCCAACGATCCCGGCAGAGATCACCTGATCGAGCGTATCGAGTCCCGCAACGGCGTTCTGACCATCGAAGCCGCCGCCAAGCTGGGCTACGGCTCCAGAGACTACGAACTGGTCAATATCGACGAGTAAGATTTTTAAATTCGGTCACTACAGCACCTTTGAGTTAATATGAAACTTCCTCTGATAAAAAGGCTGCTCGTTTTTTCAATATTTATCTGCCTGCTTGGTTTCTTTCTTTTCCATCAGGAACGACAGATTTTGTATTCCATTGACTGTGGTATTCCATTTGGCTATGATATAATCTCAGCAGAAGATACCCATTCCGGTTTCCATGGCGACGGAAAGAGTTTTTATCATTTCAGTTTCTCCAATAATAGAATCGAACAACGCATTTCTGCATCTCCAAATTGGAATTACGGAATCGTCCCCGATGCTTTACAGCAGTATGTGCAAAATGAGTTTTCGCTTTTGATAGAAGATACCGAATTTTACTGGTTCTTCTATGATAAAAACAATGGGCTGTATAGTACAGAGTCTCTTTCCGACAACACCAGTTCCTCAAATTATACCATTGCCTTGTATATACCTTCCGCTCGCAATTTATACTATATGTCCATCGATACTTAATTCCTCAAAGCCACCGCTTCGGCGGTGGCTTTTTTAGGCTTCCCTGTGTAAGGGAAGCTGGCATCCGAAGGATGACTGATGAGTTGTCTAATAAATCCATCCGCATTTGAGGCTCCCCCTTGGTAAGGGGAGCTGGCACCCGAAGGGTGACTGAAGGGTTTGTTTGAGGAACTCAAGCCGTCACGACAAACCCTCCCACCATCTTCGATGGTCCCCCTTCCCTTACACAGGGAAGGCTCGATGCCACTTTAAATCTTACTTAACGCTGACCAGAAGCATGGTCCAGCCATCGCGCTGGAGCTTGCGTTCGGTGGTGAAGCCGGCCTTGACGAAATGGCCTTCGACTTCCTCGGCGCGCTCGTTGATGATGCCCGACAGG
>JAFYOK010000003.1 GCA_017560175.1 Clostridia bacterium
AAGATCGACATCAAGCCTCAGTCTCAGGCTCAGTAATAAAAAATAACATCGGGAGGCGGCGCTATGCCCAAGAAAATACCCATGCGGCAGTGCGCAGCATGCCGTGAGAAAAAGGAAAAGAGTGCTCTCGCAAGGGTGGTTCGCACCCCTGCAGGAGAGGTTTTATATGACGCAAAGGGCAAGGTCTCGGGCCGCGGCGCTTATATCTGCAAGGATATCAAGTGTCTGGAAAAGGCGGTCAAGAGCCGTGCACTGGCAAGAGCCCTCGAGTGCGATGTACCCGATGAGGCATTTGCAGAACTGCGTCGTCAGTTTGAGCAGCAGGAAATGGAGGCATAACATGGATATGAACGAGATCCTGACATTTGTCGGCCTGGTTCGCCGCAGCGGTCATCTGGCCGTTGGCGCCGATGACGTCGCCGAGAGCTGTCTGAAGGGTAAAGCGCGCCTCGTGCTGCTGCCCAATGATACAGCCGCCAACACCGTCAAGTGGATGGAAGCGGCCGTTGAACGTAAGGAGGTACCCATCCTCCGTCCCGGCATGACCAAGAAAGACCTGGGCGAAGCGCTGGGCGTTGGCAGCTGTGCTGTCGCCGCCGTATGCGATACAGGTCTGGCCATTGCCCTGAGTAAGAAACTGGAGATGCCGGAGCTGACTGCCGATCTGGAGCAGAAGCTCGCTCGTGAGAAGCGCCGCAAGGCCAAGAAGCTCGCAGGCAAGGCCAATAGTTCGAAAAGGGGGAAATAACCTAATATGATGATCAAATACAAGCTGTCCGAGGTCGCCAAGGACTTCGGACTGTCCAATAAAGAGATCTCCGAGATCCTCGGTAAGTATCTCACAGCCCCCAAGAGCAATGCACAGGCCCTCAAGGAAGAGGAACTGGACGTTGTTTTTGAAAGTCTGACCCAGAGCCGTCAGGCAGCCGACCTTATGGCTGCACTGGAAGCCACAAAGGCTGCCAAGGCCGAAAAAGCCGAAGAAAAGAAGCCCGAAGCCAAGAAGGCAGAAGGTAAGCAGGAGAACAGAAATCAGATGAATAATAACAGCCAGAATCGCCCCGGCAAGCCCGGCGAGCAGCGCCAGAACGACCGTCCCCGCAAGGACGATCGTCAGCAGCAGCGTCCTGCTGCGCAGAACAAGCCTGCCGAGCAGCCCAAGGCCACAGAAAAGAAGAACGAGCAGCCCGCAGCCAACAAGGGCCCCAGAGTCCACTATGTTGATACACGCGGCTCCTCTGTCAACCTGGAAAAGTATGACGAGCGCATGGATACCCTGGCGCCCGACAACGTAGATAAGATCCAGAACAACTCGGGCAAGCAGAAGATCAAGCAGAATGCCCAGAAGCGCTCTCAGTACGGCAACAACAAGCGCAAGGCTGAAGAGCAGGAGAAGATGCGTAAGCTGCAGGCACAGCAGGAGCAGGCAAAGAAGGCTCCTCTGAAGGTCGAGATCCCCGAAGAGATCTCGGTCGGCGACCTGGCTATGCGCCTCAAGAAGACCGCTGCCGCCGTCATCAAGGAACTGATGAAGATGGGCGTTATGGCTTCGGTTTCTCACAACATCGACTTCGACACCGCCTCCCTGGTCGCCATGGAGCTGGGTGCCGTTGTTGAGAAGGAAGTTGTCGTTACCATTGAGGAAAAGCTGTTTGACGAGCGTGAGGATACCGCAGACGAGCTGATCGAGCGCGCACCTGTCGTCGTCGTCATGGGTCACGTTGACCACGGTAAGACCTCTCTGCTGGACGCTGTCCGCAACACAAATGTCACCGCAGGCGAAGCCGGCGGTATTACACAGCACATCGGTGCTTACAGAGTATCCGTCGGCGATCGTGAGATCACCTTCCTGGATACCCCCGGCCATGCCGCATTTACATCCATGCGTGCACGCGGCGCACAGGTCACCGATATCGCCATCCTGGTCGTTGCTGCCGATGACGGTATCATGCCCCAGACCGTAGAGGCCATCAACCACGCCAAGGCAGCCGGCGTTCCCATCATTGTTGCCGTCAACAAGATGGATAAGGAAGCTGCCAACCCCGACCGCGTCCTGCAGCAGCTGACAGAGTATGAGCTGGTCCCCGAAGATTGGGGCGGCGAGACCATCGTCTGCAAGATCTCTGCCCTGAAGGGTGAGGGTATCGAAAACCTGCTGGAAATGGTCCTGCTGACCGCCGAGATGCAGGAGCTCAAGGCCAACCCCAACCGCCTGGCCAAGGGTACCGTCATCGAGGCAAAGCTGGATAAGGGCCGTGGCCCCGTTGCCACAGTTCTGGTCCAGAACGGTACACTGAATGCCGGTGACATCGTCATCGCCGGTACATCTGTCGGCCGCGTCCGCGCTATGGTCAATGACAAGCGTCAGAAGATCAATGCTGCAGGCCCCTCCTATCCCGTTGAGATCGTCGGTCTGGCCGAGGTTCCCAATGCCGGTGATATTTTCTATGCTGTTGAAGACGAGCGTATGGCCAGAACTCTGGCTGAACAGCGCAAGGCTGAGGAGAAGGAGATCGCTGCCCGTGCCGTTCAGAAGGTCACACTGGATAACCTGTTCTCTCAGATCGAGCAGGGCCAGATGAAGAACCTCAACATCATCGTCAAGGCTGACGTTCACGGCTCTGCCGAGGCCGTTAAGGCATCTCTGGAGAAGCTGTCCAACGAAGAAGTCCAGGTACGCGTCATCCATGCCGGTGTCGGCGGTATCAACGAGTCCGACGTTATGCTGGCTGCTGCTTCCAGCGCCATCATCGTTGGCTTTAACGTCCGTCCCGACAGCGGTGCCATCGAGCGTGCTGAGCGTGACCATGTTGATATGCGTATGTACCGCATCATCTACGACTGTCTGGAAGAAGTCGAGCAGGCCATGAAGGGTATGCTGGCTCCCAAGTTCAAGGAAGTCATCATCGGCCATGCCGAGATCCGTCAGATCTTCAAGGTCTCCGGTGTCGGCAACATCGCCGGTGCTTACGTCCTGGACGGCAAGATGCAGCGTAACGAAAAGGTTCGCATCGTTCGTGACAACATCGTCATCCACGAAGGCGACCTGGCTACCCTCAAGCGCTTCAAGGACGACGTCCGCGAAGTTGCTGCCGGCTATGAGTGCGGTCTGAGCTTCGAGCGCTACAATGACATCAAGGAAGGCGATATCGTCGAGGCCTTTGTCATGGAGCAGATCAAGCTCTAATCGGAAGGAGGACCACAAATGGCTGGTAATCGTACCGCAAGAATCAATGAAGAAATCATGAAAGCCTTATCCGAGATCCTGCCCACAGTCAAGGATCCCCGCCTGCAGGGTTGCATGCTCAGCATCGTCCGCTGCGAGGCCACTCCCGATCTGCGCTGGTGCAAGGTCTACATCTCGGTTCTGGGCAGCTATGATGCCAAAGAGCTGAAGAGAGGCTTCAAGTCGGTGTCCGGCTTCCTGCGTCGTGAACTGGCGCATATGCTGACACTGCGTTATACACCCGAGCTGGTCTTCGAGATCGATGATTCCATCTCTTATGGTGTACACATCTCCAAGCTGCTCAACGATCTCGACATCAAGCATGATGAGGACGAGGAAGAGCTGGATGAGGACGACTTTTAATCAAATCACGGAACTGCTGCGCGGTCAGGATGACATTGTCATCCTGACCCACAAGCGTCCCGATGGAGATACATTGGGATCGGCCGCTGCCTTGTGCCGCGGCCTGCGTCAGCTGGGCAAAACAGCCCATCTCTGGCCCAATCCCGACCTGACCCCTCGCTTTGAGGCTCTGACCGAGGGCCTGTGGGCGAAGGAAGATACCAAGGCAGCTTATGTCTGCGCCGTCGACATTGCCGACCGCGCCCTGCTGCCCCAGAATGCCGCCGAACGCTTTGCCGATATCGATATGGCCATCGACCACCATCCTTCCTTTAAGGATTACGGAACCGTTGGCTATTGCCGTCCCGAAGCGGCCGGCTGCGGCGAGATCATCTATGATCTGCTGATGGCACTGGGATGCACCCTGGACAAGCCCATGGCCGATGCTGTTTATACAGCAATCGCCACCGATACAGGCTGCTTCTGCTTCAGCAATACCACCGCTTACACCCACACCGTTGCCGCTGCCTGCATGGCAGCCGGTGCCGATGCGGCCAACATCAATTATGTCAATTTCCGCCTCAAGACCCGTGCCCGTGTGGCACTGGAAGGCCATATCTATTCCGATATGCAGATGGTCCGCGGCGGAAGAGGCAGCGCTGTTCTGCTGACCCGCGACTATATCGAGGGCCTGCAGGCTTCCGATGACGACTGCGACAATCTGGCGTCCCTGCTGACACAGATCGACGGCGTTGAGATCGGCGCTCTGCTGACCGAGGTCAAGACCCGTGATGCCTTCAAGGTATCCATGCGCGGTCGCGGCCATGATGTATCGGCTGTCTGCGGTAAGTTTGGCGGCGGCGGCCATGCCGGTGCTGCCGGATGTACCCTGACCGGTATGGACGGTGCAGCTGCGCTGGCAGCCATCATTCAGGCATTGGAGGAAGAACTCGATGCTTAATGGTGTAATCGTATTCAACAAGCCCCGGGATTTCACATCGCATGACGTTGTGGCCAAGCTCCGGGGTATTTTAAAGACCCGAAAGATTGGTCATGCCGGTACTCTTGACCCCATGGCCGAGGGTGTACTGGTCATTCTGATCGGTGCAGCCACCAAGTCTTCTGACTATCTGCTGGCTTCCAAGAAGACCTACCGTGCAGGCTTCAAGCTGGGCTGCGTCTCCGATACTCTGGATATCTGGGGTGAAGTACAGGAGACAGGCGCTGCCATTCCCGAGGCCGAACTGGTCAAGGAGACCATCCTCTCCTTTGAGGGCGGCTATGACCAGCTGCCTCCCATGTATTCGGCTGTACAGAAGGACGGCGTTCGTCTGTATGACCTGGCTCGCCAGGGCATCGAGGTCGAGCGTGAGAGCCGCCGTGTCGGTATTGAAGATATCAAGCTGTTGGGCTTTGACGGCACAAGAGGCGACTTTGAAGTGACCTGCTCCAAGGGCACCTTCATTCGCACCCTCTGCCATGACATCGGCCAGAAGCTGGGCTGCGGTGCCGTTATGGACAGCCTGGTTCGTCTGTCTTCGGGCGACTTTACCCTTGAACAGGCCGTTGGTTTTGAAGAACTGAGCGCCCTGGCCGAGGAAGGCCGCGTTGGCGAAATTGTCCGCCCCATGGAGGATATCTTTGCCTTCCTGCCTGCCATTCATCTGAATGACGAAGGTCTGCGCCGCGCCCTCAACGGTGCGTATGTCAGCCTTGAACATATCGCGTCGGGCAAGATCCCGGCCGAGAAGGACACCCTCTGCGCCCTCTATGCGCCCGACGGCTCTATTGCTGTCCTGTCGAGAAGCGGCAAACTGGCCGTTGGCGGTGCACCGGCCCTGTTCTATGAAAAAACTTTCTATACGGGTGATCGTCCATGAGCAAAACAGTGATCGCCCTGGGCTTTTTCGACGGTGTTCACCGCGGCCATCAGCGCATTCTGCAGACGGCCGTCAAGGTTGCCAATGAAAAGGGCTATACCCCCATCGTTGTCACCTTTGCCAATCAACCCAGAGCATTTCTTACACAGAAGCCCTCTCAGCTGATCACAACCAATGCACGCAGAGAGGCATATATCCGTCAGCAGGGCATCGAAGAGGTGTACATGCTGCCTTTTGACGCAGAGATGGCTGTTATGCCGCCCGAAGATTTCGTTCGCGATATTCTGATCGGTCGGTTTAACTGCGGTGCTGTTGTCTGCGGAGAAAATTATACCTTTGGCGCCAAGGGTCTGGGCGATGGTCATCTGCTGGAAGCCCTGGGCAAGAAATATGGCTTTGAGTCCCATGTCTGTTTCCCGGTCGTCCACAACGGCGATACGGTCAGCTCGACTATGATCCGCAACCTGATCTCGTCGGGTGAGGTGGCCACGGCTACCCGCCTGTTGGGACATGAGTATTACCTGCAGGGCACAGTTGTCCATGGCCGCGGTGTTGGCCGCAAGCTGGGCTTCCCCACAGGCAATTTCGAGCTGCAGACCGGTATGCTGGTGCCTAAGTTCGGCGTTTACGCCGCATGGCTGCGTACCAATAACGGTACTTATCGAACGGCCATCAACATTGGTGTTCGTCCCACCTTTGGTCTGACCACACCGGTGGTCGAGTTTAATATTCTGGATTTCAGTGGCGATCTTTATGATGCCGATGTCGAACTTTCCCTGGTGGAGTTCCTGCGCCCCGAACAGACCTTTTCCTCTAAGGAAGAGCTGGTGGCACAGATCACCCGGGATGTGGAACGAGTAAAGGAGATCCTTGCATGAGTTTCCTGAGAAATCTCTATGCCTGGCTGGTCATCACCCGCAGCAACTTCATGGCTGTGTTTGGCGGATGGGTCAGCTTTGTATTGTTTATTTTTGTGGCTGCCTGCCTGGGCGTCGGCATCGTCCGTACGCTGATGGCCGGCCGTCATCTGCAGCGAAGTTCTCCCCTCAAGCGCATGACCCCCGATCCTGAACTGACCCAGCATGCTGTGGAAAGTCTGCAGGCAGCTATTCAGATCCCCACCGTTTCGGGCGATAAGGTGGCCATGGATCGTCTGCGCGATTATCTGGATGAGCGCTATGCCGATGTTTTTGAGGCACTGCAGTTTATTCCTACCACCGGTGCCAGCCTGCTGCTGCGCTGGAAGGCCAAGGGGAAGAACACACAGCTGCCCATTCTGTTCTGCGGCCACATGGACGTTGTTCCTCCCGGTGACGGCTGGGGTGATACCGATCCCTTCTCCGGCCATATTGACGAAGAAGGCTATATCGTCGGCCGTGGTGCCATCGACTGCAAGAATGTCGTCATCGGTCTGTTTGAGGCGGTACAGAGTCTGCTGCAGGAGGGCTATACTCCCACACGTGATATCTGGTTTGCATTCGGTCATGACGAGGAGATCGGTGGTGCCGAAGGTGCTGTCCGTATGTCCGAGCTGCTGCAGAAGCGCGGCGTTAAGTTCGAGATGGTCATTGACGAAGGCGGTTATATCACCGAAGAGCACTTTGGCCGCAAGCGTTTCCCTGCTGCGCTCATTGGTGTTGCCGAAAAGGGCTGCACCTATTTCAAGCTGACCGCACACGGTCAGGCAGGCCATTCATCGGTACCTCCCCGTCATTCGGCGGTCGGTATTCTGGCCGAAGCCATCTGCCGTATCGAGGCAGCACCTCCCCGTGCAAGACTGCTGGATGTTATCGAGGAGAATATGAAGCGCTCGGCACCTGCCATGCGTTTCCTCCATCGATTCACCGTCTGCAATCTGCCTTTCTCCAAGCCGCTGCTCTATCGTGTCTTCCGCGATGTGCCTACCATCAATCCCTTCTTCCGTACCACCTTTGCCTGTACCCAGGCCAAGGGATCGGCAGCACCCAATGTCCTGCCCGGTACAGCTGAAGGCGTGGTCAATGCGCGCATCCTGCAGGGAGATACTCCTAAGAGCATCCGAAAGTATCTGCAGTCGCTGGTTGCCGACCTGGATATTGATGTCGAGCCCATGCTGGAGACTCCGGCTTCGGCCATCGCTTCTACCGACAGTGCGGCCTACAAGGCCATCTGCGCCGTCATCGAAGAGAAGTATCCCGGTCTGCCCTGCATCCCCGGCATCCAGACCATCACCACCGATTCCCGTCATTACGAGCCGGTGTGTGACAACATCTTCAAGTTCATGCCCTTTGTCATGGATAGCGAGATTTACGGCCGTATGCACAATGCCGGTGAGAAGATCCACCAGAGCTGCCTGGGCTTGGGCGTTGAGTTCTACAAGAGCCTCATCCGTGGCCTGTAATTGATAACGAAAAGAAATATTTTGACATAAAAACAACCCTGTGTTATTAACACAGGGTTGTTTTTCATTGATTGCAGTTAATCTACGGTTTTTTGATACTCCAACGTATAGCCGTTGGGATCGGAGAAGAAGAAGGAATAGACGGGGAAACGGGGATGGTGCTGGGGTGCGCCTTTGAGTCCGATGACCGGTCGGGTCTGGATTTTCTTGTACATTTCATTCACATCCTCGATGGAGGGAAGATTGAAAGAAATGCACTGACCGGTGGCCAGGGCACGGTCGGGGCCGTAGTAAACAAAGGCCAGATAGCCATAGCCACAATCGAACCAGACAGTAGAGCCGAGGTCTTTATAGATGGGCAGCTCCAGCACATTGGTATAATAGGCTTTGGTTTCTTCGATATCTTTGCAGGGGAAGAAGATGACGCTGGATTCGGGCTTCATGGTCTTATTCTCCTTTCAGCAGGGCGTGCAGTTCCTCCATGGTGGCAACGATATGGTGGGCACCGGCTTCGGTCAGCTCTTCACGGCTGCCATAGCCGAAGAGGACACCGACGGTCTCCAGACCGTTTTTGATACCGCCTTCGATATCGTGGTGACGGTCACCGATCATGACGGCTTCGGTGGGATCGGTGATGCCGCCGGTCTGCAGGGCATAGGTGACAACATCGGCCTTGAGGGAACGGCTGCCGTCCAGGGTCGCGCCGCAGATGTGGTCGAAATACTGAGAAAGCTCAAAATGCTCGAGGATCTGCTTGGCATAGACCTCGGGCTTGGAGGTGGCCAGCAGGATGGTGTGTCCGGCGGCGCGCAGGTCGGCCAGCATCTCGGCAGCGCCATCGAATACAGCATTTTCAAAGATGCCCTTATCGGCAAAATAAACGCGATAGTGCGTGACGGCTTCGAAAGCCTTGGCTTCATCAAAATCATACCATTCCATCATACCGATGTGCAGGGGAGGGCCGATGAACTTGACGAGGTTTTCGGGGTCTTCGATGATGCCGTACTGGCGGAGAGCATAGGCCACCGAATTGGTGATGCCTTCCTTGGGATCGGTGAGGGTACCATCGAGATCGAAGAGGAGATATTTTTTGTTCACAGGTTGTCAGTCCTTTATTTTTATTTGAAAATATTATATCATACTCTTAGAAAAAGAAACAAGGAAAGGCACAGGTATCTTATGCGTATTTTAGGCATCGACCCCGGGTATGGTATCGTTGGCTACGGTGTGATTGACCATGACAGAGGCAAAAATAAATATCTCGGCCACGGTGCCATCACCACGGCCCCCGGCACGCCCTTTCCCCAGCGGCTTGCCGAGATCTATCAGGATATGAATACCCTATTGGACACCTTCGAGCCCGATGCCGTGGCCGTCGAGCAGCTGTTTTTCAATACCAATGTCACCACAGGCATTCAGGTTGGTCATGCACGCGGCGTCATTCTGCTGGCCTGTGCCCAGAAGGATGTGGCTATTTATGAATATACCCCTCTGCAGGTCAAGCAGGCGGTTGTCGGTTACGGCCGCGCTGAGAAGAAACAGGTTATGGAAATGACCCGTGCGCTGCTGAACCTCAAGGCCATTCCGCGCCCCGATGATGCAGCCGACGCGCTGGCCATTGCCCTCTGCCATGGACATACCTCCGGTTCGCTGCTTTCAGATGGGCGACAGGGCTGAAAAAAGTATGAATAAATTCTAAAAAAGGCGCGAAAGCGCCTTTTTTGCGGAACAAGTGTTGTTGTGCAGAAGTCAAAACTATGATATAATTCTATAGAATATGAGCATTTTTAGATTTTGCCCTTTTTGATTCCTGAAAAGGGCTGTGAAATCGAGGGAAACCATATGTTTTATTTTATCCGTGGTAAGGTCGCTGTCAGCGAGCCCGGCCTGGTCGTCATCGATGCAGGCGGCGTGGGTTACGGCATCATGACCTCTCTGACTTCGTCGGCACAGGCCCAGTTGGGAGATACAGCGACTTTCTATACATATTTGCACGTTCGCGATTCTATATTTGATTTATACGGCTTTATTTCCAGAGAAGAGCTGGATTGCTTCAAGCTGCTCATCGGTATTTCGGGTGTTGGTCCCAAGGCGGCGCTGTCCATCCTGGGTGTTACCACACCTTCCAAATTGGCGCTGGCCGTTCTGACCGACGATCAGAAGGTCATTCAGGCAGCACCGGGCGTTGGCAAGAAGCTGGCGCAGCGCATCATTCTGGAGCTCAAGGACCGCATGACCAAAGGTCAGCTGGAGAGCGCATCTTCGGGCATCAGTGCCGAGGAGATCGCCCCCGTGGCAGCCGCCGGTTCGGCAGCCGATGATGCAGTTGCTGCGCTGATGGTTCTTGGTTATTCCCGTGCCGAGGCCCTGTCGGCCCTCAAGGGCGTGGACACTTCGGCCATGTCGGTCGACGAGATCGTTCGCACCGCCCTCAAGAAGCTGTTTTAAGGAGGGATTCCATTGGCCATTGCATTCAACAACGACCAGGCGCAGGAAGAGCGCATCGTCACCAGCACCTTCACCCATGAGGATGAGGCCGAGTTTTCCCTGCGTCCCAAAACCATGCGCGACTATGTCGGCCAGGAGAAGGTCAAGGAGAATCTCTCCATCTTCATCCAGGCAGCCAAAGGCCGCGGCGATCAGCTGGATCATGTTCTGCTCTATGGCCCTCCCGGCCTGGGCAAGACCACATTGGCCGGCATTATTGCCGCCGAGATGGGGGTCAATATCCGCATCACCTCCGGCCCGGCTATTGAAAAAGCAGGCGACCTTGCCGCTCTGCTGACCAATCTCAATAAAAACGACGTTCTGTTTATCGACGAGATCCATCGTCTGAACCGCAGCGTCGAAGAAGTTTTATATCCGGCCATGGAGGACTTTGCCCTCGATATCATCATCGGCAAAGGTCCGGCCGCCCGTTCGGTTCGTCTGGATCTGCCCCGATTCACATTGGTCGGTGCCACCACCCGTGCCGGACAGATCTCGGCACCGCTCCGTGACCGTTTCGGTGTCGTATCCCGACTGGAGCTTTACAGCCCCGAGCAGCTGGCCGGTATCGTCAAGCGTTCGGCCGGTATTCTGGGCATTCCCATCGATGAGGAGGGCGCATTGGAGATCGCCCGTCGATCGAGAGGTACCCCACGACTGGCCAACCGCCTTATCAAGCGTGTACGTGACTTTGCCCAGGTCATGGGCGATGGCGTCATCACCCGTGAGGTGGCCATGAAGGGTTTGACCGCCCTGGATGTCGACCCTCTGGGCCTTGATGCCACCGACCGCCGTATG
>JAFYOK010000053.1 GCA_017560175.1 Clostridia bacterium
ATTCATTATATAGAGGATTCCGGCCAAAGGCGCCGAAGGTCTCGATCATGATCACCGGAACATCATGCTTTTTCAGCAGGATACCCATTTTGGCCGGCAGGGTTGTGGCTGTTCCGTCGAAGGAATAGCAGGCTTCCGGATACATCAGGACACTGGTCTTCAGGGTCTTGAAGCAGTATTCCATATCCTGCACCAGCCGCAGATCCGAAACAAATTTCTGGGTGGGAATACAGCCAATGGCGCGCATCAGCCACTCCATCATGCCAAACAGGCCCAAAAAGCCGTCATTGGACGCAACGATCTGGAACGGCCGGGGGAACAGAATGCGGTGTGCCACCTCCATATCCTGGAAACAGGTGTGGTTCATCAGGATCAGGCAGGGTTCATCCTTGCCAATCTTCTCAAAGCCCTCCGTCTCATAGCGAAATTTGGTACCTGCCATACCCACGATCGTCAGCAGACGGATCAGTCCCCGCCAGAACATTCCGGGCTTTCGGGGCAGTTTATGCTGGGGCCGGGGCAGCGCCATGACTTTTTCATAATCCATCTGTTTGATGGTTGTTTTCATGGAGTACACTTCCTTCCTAATTCATAACAAATATAGGTATAGTGTAACATGTTTCTATATTTCCGTCAATATTTGTTCATAATCCGATAATTTATCCATTCAGGTTGTATATATACGCATTCATTGCATATTATACATGTTTTGTGGGCCAATCGCCTTGCATATTTTTCCTGTATAATTCAATATATCATAGCTTTTCAGATGTCTTTGTGCATTTTTGTTATACAAATCCGTATTTTTTTCAAATTGTTGTGTATTCACCTAATTGACCTTTGTCTTTATCAGCGGTATAATTCCATCATCGATCCCCCCTATATACAGAGGGCTTTGAAATTCTATTTAGGAGAGTACGAAAATGAAGAAGTTTTTCTCTATCGCTCTGGCTGTCCTGATGGTCTGCAGCATGTTTGCCGCCTGCGGCAGCAAGACCGAGACCAAGGCTCCCGAGACCACCGCTGCAGCAGCCGAGACCAAGGCTGCTGAAGCACCCGCAGCCGCCGCTTTCACCACCATCGAAGACGGCAAGCTGATCATGTCCACCAACGCAGCTTTCCCTCCCTACGAGATGATCGCTGACGACGGCTCCTTCGAGGGCATCGACGTGGAAGTTGCCGGCGCCATCGCCAACAAGCTGGGTCTGGAACTGGTCATCGATGACATGGACTTCGACGCAGCACTGCTGGCTGTTCAGCAGGGCAAGTCTGACATGGTCATGGCCGGTGTCACCGTTACCGAGGACCGTCAGATGGTCATGAACTTCTCCGACAGCTACGCTACCGGTGTTCAGGTCGTCATTGTCAAGGAAGGTTCCGATGTCACCATGGACAACCTGGGTGAGAAGATGATCGGCTGCCAGCGCGGCACCACCGGTTACATCTACGCTTCCGACTCCCCCGAGAACGGCGGCTACGGTGAAGATCATGTTACCGCTTACGACAACGGCGCTTCCGCTGTCCAGGCTCTGCTCAACGGACAGGTTGACTGTGTCATCATCGACTCCGCTCCCGCTGCTGAGTTTGTCGCTGCCAACGCAGGCCTGACCATTCTGGAAGGCACCTGGGTGGAAGAGTTCTACGCAATCGGCATGGGCAAGGACAATACCGCTCTGCTGGAGGCTGTTAACGGCGCCCTGGCTGAGCTGACTGCCGACGGCACCCTGCAGACCATCGTCGACAAGTACATCTCTGCTGAGTAATTTCCCCTGCAATCCATAAGGGCGGCTAATGCCGCCCTTATGTCACGCTTTTCTTTATATTTGAAAAAGTGCATTTCACTGAGATTTCTGCTGAAATGTGTTTTTTTGAATATAAAATTTTTTAGGAGTGAAGCATTTGGAACAGTATCAGGCATGGAAAGCCCTGCTCCGGTCCGGCGAAGCCACCGCCTGGCAGGAATTTTACGTGAAGTTTTTCCAGGCTTTCATCGAAGGCGACCGATGGAAGCAGTATTTAAACGGTGTGGGAACCACACTCATGGTCACTGCCATGGCCCTGGCCATCGGTGTGATCCTGGGTGTTCTGGTGGCCATGATCCGTACCGCCTATGACCAACAGCGTCCCGGCAAGAAGAACCCCATTCTGGGTATCCTCAACGGCATCTGCCAGGTCTATATCACCGTGATCCGCGGCACCCCCATGATGGTCCAGCTGCTGATCATGGGTTTCGTTATCTTCTCCTCTTCCCGTAACTACACCATGGTCGGTGCCCTGACTCTGGGCATCAACTCCGGCGCTTATGTTGCCGAGATCATCCGCGGCGGTCTGATGGCCCTGGATCCCGGTCAGGCGGAAGCCGGCCGCAGCCTTGGCCTCGGATACATTGACACCATGCGTTTTATCGTTATCCCCCAGGCTTTCAAGGCCATTCTCCCCTCTCTGGGCAACGAATTTATTATTCTATTGAAGGACACCTCCCTGATCACCGTTATCGGCGGCAAGGAGCTGGTCTACGCCGCCCAGGCCATCTACGGCCGTACCTATGAGCAGATGTTCCCTCTGATCGGTATCGCCTGTGTGTATCTGGTACTGGTCATCATCTTCAGCTGGCTTGTAGGCATTCTGGAAAGGAGGCTGCGTCAAAGTGATCGACGTTAAACATCTGACCAAAGCATTCGGCGACCATGTGGTTCTGAATGACATTTCCGAGCATATCTATCCCGGTGACAAGGTTGTCATCATCGGACCCTCCGGTTCCGGCAAGTCCACCTTCCTGCGGAGCCTGAACCTGCTGGAGGAACCCACCAAGGGCACCATCCTCTTCGACGGTCATGAGATCACCAACCCCAAGGCAAACATCGACTTTGTCCGCCGCCAGATGGGCATGGTGTTCCAGCATTTTAACCTGTTCCCCAACATGACCATCAAGAAAAACATCACCTTGGCTCCCGTCCGTACCGGTCTGATGACTCAGGCCCAGGCTGACGAAACTGCCATGCAGCTGCTGCGCCGGGTCGGTCTGGAAGAAAAGGCCGATGCCTATCCCAGCCAGCTTTCCGGTGGTCAGAAGCAGCGTATCGCCATCGTCCGGGCACTGGCCATGAACCCCAAGGTCATGCTCTTCGACGAACCTACCTCCGCGCTGGACCCCGAAATGGTCGGCGAAGTTCTGAACGTTATGAAAGAGCTGGCCGCAGAAGGTATGACCATGATCGTCGTCACCCACGAAATGGGCTTCGCCCGGGAAGTGGGCAGCCGTATCTTCTTCATGGATGAAGGCCGCATCATGGAACAGGGTACCCCCGATGAGGTATTCGGCAATCCCCAGCATCCCCGTCTGCAGGATTTCCTGTCCAAAGTTCTTTAAATAATTCTTAAAATTCCTCCGAATGCAGTAAAATTCATTCGGAGGAATTGTTTTTTTCAGAAACCTATGTTATACTTTTTATGTCTTTGCGTTTG
>JAFYOK010000004.1 GCA_017560175.1 Clostridia bacterium
ACCCGTCCTCTGCGGATCGCCAGCCACCTGGGAATGTACACCGCTCTGGTCGCCGTGCTGTATCTGCTTGTCGTCGTAATTGAAAAGATCTTCTGGGGCATCGACATTCCCGGCTATGCCACCATGATCGTGGTGACCCTGCTGCTGGGCGGCATCCAGCTTCTTTGCATCGGCATCATCGGTGAATATGTGGGTCGTACCTTTGAGCAAACCAAGGATCGCCCCATCTATATCGCCAAGCATATTTACGATTACAAGGAGGAGCAGTGACATGTTCCAGATTGAAGACAACACCTTCCGCGATCTGCGGGAGCGTTCCCTCAACCAGTGGCTGGAGGAAATGGAAGCCCATGAAGACATGACCGTCCGTGGCGGCGTCCGGCTCTGCCGTGATTATATGCAGTACCTCATGGACGAAAACCGGAAGCTGAAGGAACAGAATGCCCTGACCCAGAGCTATCTGCGGAAAATAGCTGCCAAAAACAGAAAATAACCATAAAAAAAGAGCTTCGGAACGATTCCGAAGCTCTTAAAATTTAACCTTACTGGTTCTTCTCAGCCTTCTTGGCAGCCTTGGCCTTCGCCTTAGCCTCCTGCTCCTTCTTGGCCTTAGCCTTCTGAGCAACAGCCTGAGTCTCGTTGGAAGAGACGGACCACTTCATCAGCTCCAGACGGACCTGATCCTTGGAGGTCTCGATGACGATACGGTCGTCCTTGACATCAACGACAGTGCCGCAGATGCCGCCGATGGTGATGATCTCATCGCCATTGCGGATGGAGGAACGCATCTCCTCGTCCTTCTTCTTGCGCTTGGATTCGGGACGGATCAGCATGAAGTAGAAGATCGCCAGCATCAGCAGCAGCATGATGACAGTGCTGCCCATACCGGTAGCTTCAGCAGTCAGAAAATTAAGCATGGGTAAAACTCCTTCGTGTTAAAAATCCATTATATTATACCATCAATTAGGTAAAATGCAAGTATAATTTAAATTCTTCTGCCCAGCTTTTCGGAATATTCACGACGGAACTCCTCAAAACGACCTTCATCCAGTGCCTCGCGGATCTTTTCCATCAGCTTATTGTAGAAATACAGGTTGTGCATAACAGCAAGACGCATGGCCAGCATCTCGTCTGCGATGAACAGGTGGCGGATATAAGCCTTGGTGTAGCGGCGGCAGACGGGACAGTCACACTGGGGATCGATGGGGCTTTCGTCCAGCTGGTACTTCTTGTTGCGCAGGTTGATGGCGCCCTCCCAGGTGAACAGGCGGGCATGACGGGCATTACGGGCAGGCATAACACAGTCGAAGAAATCCACACCGCGGGCCACAGCCTCGATGATGTTGCTGGGGGTACCAACACCCATCAGATAGCGGGGCTTGTTCACGGGCATGTGAGGCTCCACAGCGTCAATGATGGCGTACATCTCGTCGGCAGTCTCACCGACAGCCAGGCCGCCGATGGCGTAGCCGGGCAGATCCAGCTCAGCGATCTTCTTCATGTGATCGACGCGGATGTCGGGATAGGTGCCGCCCTGGTTGATGCCCCACAGCTGCTGCTGGGGTTTGACAGTATCAGGCAGGCTGTTCAGGCGCTCGTTCTCGGCCTTGCAGCGGACCAGCCAGCGGTAGGTACGCTCCACGCTCTGCTGGACGTACTTACGGGGTGCGGGGTTCTCGATGCACTCGTCAAAGGCCATGCAGATGTCGGAGCCCAGATTGGACTGAATCTGCATACTTTCCTCAGGACCCATAAAAATCTTGTGTCCGTCGATATGGGAAGAGAAGTAAACGCCCTCTTCCTTGATCTTTCGCAGAGAGGACAGGCTGAACACCTGGAATCCGCCGGAGTCCGTCAGAATGGGGCC
>JAFYOK010000054.1 GCA_017560175.1 Clostridia bacterium
CCCTTTCTTTCGTTAATTTTATCGAAACTATCATACGATTTTTCACCCCGTTTTGTCAACTTTATTGCAAAATGCCATGGGCTGTGCTAAAATTAAAAAGGTGTTAAAAAACCACTGATTTTGAAATATTATAGAAACGGAGTGTTTTCTTATGTTCCAGCGTGTTCTCGATACATTTGAGATCCTCGATTCCGCTTATGCCAGCGGCAAGGCAGTTCAGGATCTGTTTGCTTCCAAGGGTTTTGGCGATATCGTCGAAGTCCAGCAGCTGGTTGGCCCCAAGGGCACAACCGACTTTGTCAGAATCATCATCAAGGGTTCCAACGGTAAGCTCTCCGGCGGCACAGCTCCCACACTGGGCGTTACCGGCCGTCTGGGCGGCCTGGGTGCCCGTCCCGAAATGATCGGCTTTGTTTCCGATGGTGACGGTGCGCTGACCGCTATCGCTGTCGCACTCAAGCTGTGCGATATGCAGAAGAAGGGCGACACACTGCCCGGCGACGTTATCGTTACCACACATGTCTGCCCCAACGCTCCCACCTCTCCTCACTTCCCCACCCCCTTCATGGGCTCTCCCATCGAGATGGGTACCATCAACGCTCTGGAAGTTGAGATGGATGTCGACGCTGTTCTGTCGGTCGACACAACCAAGGGCAACAAGATCATCTGCAAGCGCGGCTTTGCCATCTCCTGCCCCGTTAAGGAAGGCTACATCCTCAAGGCAGCCGATGACCTGGTCGAAATCATGCAGACCGTCACAGGTCAGCCTGCCCACGTCTTCCCCCTGTCCCTGCAGGATATCACACCCTACGGCAACGGCGTTTACCACATGAACAGCATTCTGCAGCCCGCAGTTGCTACCAAGGCTCCCGTTGTCGGCGTTGCCATCACAACAGAAACACCTGTTGCCGGCTGCGCTACAGGTGCTACACATCTGGTTGACGTTGAAGTCGCCGGCCGCTTCGTCATCGAAGTTGCCAAGAACTTCACACGCGGCCAGTGCTCCTTCTACGATGCAGAAGAGTTCGCTCTGCTCCAGAAGCTGTATGGCGATATGAGCCACTTCCAGACAAAGGGCAAGCAGGAATAATACAACGCATATAAAATCGCCGCAGCGTTCTGCTGCGGCGATTTGAGCCTAATGAGGAAATTATGAAACTGAAAAAACTCATCCCACTGCTGATGGCCTTTCTGCTGCTGGGCGGTTGTGCGGCGGTAGATAAGGTCGAGATCCCCGGTCAAGTCGAAGAAACCCCGGTCGTGGAGGAAGAACAGACCCCCATCGAGCCGGAGGAACCCGAAGTCCCTGCCGAGCCGGAGATCGTTCTCTCCCCCGAAGAGCAGACCGCCCGTACCCTGCTGGACGGCATGACCCTGGAAGAAAAGGTCGGTCAGCTCTTCCTTGCCCGCTGCCCTGCTGAAAATGCCGCACAGCTGACTTCCGACTACGCACTGGGCGGCTACATCCTTTTCGGCCAGGACTTTAAGGATAAGAGCAAGGCACAGGTCACTGCCGATATCCAGTCCTACCAGGATGCTGCCAAGACTCCCATGCTGATCGCCGTTGACGAAGAAGGCGGTACGGTCTGCCGTGTCAGCCGCTATACTCAGCTGCGCTCGACCCCCTTCAAGTCGCCCCAGGCCCTCTATAAAGAAGGCGGATTTGATCTGATCCAGACCGATGCCGCCGATAAGAGCCGTCTGCTCCGCAGCCTGGGCATCAATGTCAACATGGGCCCCGTTGCCGACATCACCACCGACGAGAACGCCTTTATGTACAAGCGTTCCTTCGCCAAGGATGCTGCGGAAACCGGCAAGTTTGTCAGCTATGTCACCACCGTTATGGAAGCCGAAAACATGGGCAGTGTCCTCAAGCACTTCCCCGGCTACGGCAATGCTGCCGACAGCCATACCGCTGTCACCTATGACGAGCGTTCGCTGGACCAGTTCTATTCCGACGACTTCCTGCCCTTCAAGGAAGGTATTGCCGCCGGTGCCGATGCCATCCTGGTCAACCACAACATCGTTACCTCCATGGACGCTGACAATCCGGCTTCCCTCTCCCCCAATGTCCACCAGATCCTTCGTGAGGATCTGGGCTTCACCGGCGTCATCGTCACCGATGACCTCTATATGGATGCCATCCGCACCACTATGGAGATCGGCGAAGCTGCCATCCGTGCCGTCGAGGCCGGCAATGACCTGCTTTGTGTCACCGAGTTTGAGCAGCAGGTACCCGCCGTCATCGAAGCCGTCCGTTCGGGCCGTCTGACCGAAGAACGCATCGAGGAATCGGTCCTGCGTGTCCTTCTCTGGAAGATCGAGCTGGGACTTATTGGATAAAAATTTAAGGAGTACCGAGATTTTCGGTACTCCTTTTTTCTGCAATCACGCCTTTTAAGGCTTCCCCCACGGGGAAGCTGGCACCCAAAGGGTGACTGATGAGGGCGGCCATTTGGCCGTATTTAATATGCCCTAACGGGCACACTCATCCACCACTAAAGTGGTCCCCCTTCCCTGATAGGGAAGGCTTTTCCCTATTTCATCAGCTCAAACAGCAGCAGATCAATGATCTTATCCAGCGCACGGGCGCGGCCGGTGGGC
>JAFYOK010000055.1 GCA_017560175.1 Clostridia bacterium
GGAGGAAAAACTATGCGCTGTGAACTGATCGCTGTCGGTACCGAGCTGCTGCTGGGCGAAATCGCCAATACCGATGCACAGATGATCTCTCTCGGTCTGTCCGAGCTGGGCATCAATGTCTATCACCATACCGTTGTCGGCGACAATCCTGCTCGTCTGACCGCTGCTTTGGAGATCGCCAAGAGCCGTGCCGATATCATCATTACCACCGGTGGCCTTGGCCCCACGGCCGATGATCTGACCAAGGAGACCATCGCCGCTGCCTTTGGCAAGAAGCTCTATATGGACAAGGAGCAGCAGGAGCGCCTGCACCAGCGCATGGGCAGCCGCATGACCCCCAACAATGAAAAGCAGGCTATGCTGCCCGAGGGCTGCGAGGTTCTGGTCAATGACTGGGGTACTGCTCCCGGCTGTGCTTTCTATGCCGAGGGCTGCCATGTTCTCATGCTGCCCGGCCCTCCCTCCGAATGTACTCCCATGTTCAAGTATCGTGCCCGTCCCTATCTGGAGCGTCTCTGCACCGATGGACAGGTCATCCGTTCCCGTTTCATCAAGATCTTTGGTATGGGCGAAAGTGCTGTTGAAGACAAGCTCTCCTATCTGATGAACAAGTTGGAGAACCCCACCGCTGCACCTTATGCCAAGGAAGGCGAGTGTGAAGTTCGTGTCACTGCCAAGGCAGGCAGCGAAGAAGAGGCGTATGCTCTCATCGAGCCTGTTGTAGAAGAGATCCGTGGAGTACTGGGCAATGTTGTCTATGGCATCGATGTATCTTCGCTGGAAGAAGTGGTCGTCAAGGGCTTGGTCGAAAGAGGTCTGACCGTAGCCACTGCCGAATCCTGCACCGGCGGTCTGGTGGGCAAGCGACTGACCGATATTTCCGGCAGCTCGGCCTGCTATGAGGGCGGCGTTGTTTCCTATTCCAACGAAGTCAAGATGAATGTTCTGGGTGTCAAGGAAGAGACGCTCCGTAACTTTGGCGCTGTCAGTGCCGAGACCGCCATGGAAATGGCGCGCGGTGTCCGTAAGCTGACCGGTGCAGACATCGGTGTTTCCACCACAGGTGTTGCTGGCCCCGGCGGCGGCAGCCCCGAGAAGCCGGTCGGTACTGTCTATGTCGGTATCAGTGCCGAAGGCCTGGACAAGGTCATCAAGCCCGAGTTCCGCCATACAGCTACCCGTACCCGCATCCGTAATTCGACAGCCAGCAATGTATTTAACCTGATCCGCCAGGAGATTCTGGAGAAATAATATGGCACATTTTGAAAAGCAGCTGGAAAGCAAAGTTGTATTCGAAGGAAAGATCATCCATGTCCGACACGACAAGGTCGAGCTGGAAGATGGCCGTACCTCCATGCGCGAGGTGGTCGTCCATCCCGGTGCCGTTGTCATTCTGGCTGTCCATGAAGGAAAGACATGGCTGGTGCGTCAGTACCGCTACTGCATCGGCCGCGAACTGCTGGAAGCTCCGGCAGGCAAGCTGGAAGTCGGTGAAGACCATCGTGCAGCTGCTATCCGTGAGCTGAAGGAAGAAACCGGCGCAACGGCCGGCCGTCTGGAATATCTGGGCGAAGTCTTCCCCACAGCCGGTATGTATACCGAAGTCTTCCACATGTATTTTGCATCCGATTTGGATTTCGGTGCAGCCTGCCCCGATGACGGCGAGTTCCTTACGGTGGAGCCTATGGCCCTGACCGAATTGGAAGCCATGATCGCAACAGGCCGTATGACCGATGCCAAGACCATCTGCATCTACAGCATGGCAAAGGCACGCGGTCTGATCTGATATCTCCCATTCGCCGGGACGTCCCGGCCATAAAGTAAAGGAGGCTCAATATGAGCACCATCCTGATCATCGAAGATGAAAAGAGCATCGTCGATCTGATCTCCTTTAACCTCAAGCGCGAGGGGCATGAGATCCTGTCGGCATTTGACGGCGGTACCGGTTTGGAACTGGCCCTTTCGGGCAGGGCCGATCTGGTACTGCTGGATGTCATGCTGCCCGTCATGGACGGCTTTGAAGTGCTGCGCCGTCTGCGTCAGACTTCCGATATCCCCGTCATTATGGTCACCGCACGCGAGGAAGAAACCGATAAGATCCTCGGTCTGGAGACCGGTGCAGATGACTATATCACCAAGCCCTTCTCCATCAAAGAACTGGCCGCACGCATCAAGGCAAATATGCGTCGCACCATCGTCCGACAGAGCGAGGCACCCAAGTCGGCGCCCGGTACATACGGCCCCTTCCGTCTGGATAAAGACCTCCAGAGCGTTACAAAGAATGGACGTACCCTGGAGCTGACACCTCGCGAGTATGATATCATCTGCTATTTCTTCGAGCGTCCGTCGCAGATCATTTCCCGTGAAGAACTGATGGAAAATGTATGGGGCTATGATTACTATGGCGACTTGCGCGCTGTCGATGTCGCCATGCGCCGTCTGCGTGAAAAGCTGGAAGATGATCCTGCCGACCCGAAATATTTAATGACTAAGCGTGGCGCAGGATATTACATGCAGGTCTAATCTATCTGGCCCCTGAAACGCTTCGCTGGGTTCGCGGGCCAAAAAATTCCGCTCTGTAGAGCGGCTTCGCCGATTTTCTGCGGAAAATGCGGCGGGTTAAGGTGTTTTTTCCCGGCGCATGTCCGTGAAAAAACATATCGTAAATGTAGGGAGGAGCTTGCTCCTCCCTGTTTCCTAACTCTGATTTTTGAAAAAGAGAGGTGAGCACGGGCGTATGTTCCGCAGCTTACACATGAAACTGGTTCTGATCATGGTTCTGATCATGATTTCGGTTATGGCCGTTGTTGGTACCTTTCTGGTCAACTCGGTCACAACATACAACATCGATAATTTCCTTTCGCAGATGACCATGGTTTTTACACCCGAGTTCATCTCCAAACTGGAAGATATCGAAGCCGATGCCCAACAGCCGGAAGAGGAGCTGAGTGCCCTTCTGTCGGCCTATTCAGGCGCTTTAGGTATTGATAAATATCGCAGTTTTTATATTCTGGATGCCGGAAACGGCAGTTATCTGGACGGTTCTGATGATCAGCTGGCCCAGACGCTGATGCTGACGCCCAATATTCTGACCGCCATGCAAGGTAAGGTAGGCGAGGATATCGAGCGCCTGAGCGACTATTTTGATGTTGCCATCCCCGTCAATGTCGATGGAGACAGCGGCTATATCGTTGGCGTTATGGACACCAAGCAGGAACTGACCGATATGAACTGGAATCTGGTCACCATTCTGATCCGCGCCATGCTCTTTGGCGTTATGGTCGCTGTTCTGCTCAGTTTCTTCCTGGCCAAAACCATCACCACGCCCATCGAGCGTCTGACCGACCAGGCCACCAGCATTGCAGAAGGCGACTTTGGTGAGCCTGCCGAGGTTTATGCCCGTGACGAGATCGGTATTCTGACCCAGACTTTTAACGAGATGGCAGGTATTCTGCAGGACAACCTGCATACCATTGAGGATGAGCGAAGCAAGCTCAACACTCTTTTTACCCACATGGCCGACGGCGTTGTTGCTTTTGACAAGCAGGGACATATCATGCACCACAACCCAGAGGCGGCCAAAATGCTGGGTATCAATTTCTCTGAACATACGACCTACAGTGAGGTCTTTCCCGACCTCGTCGTCCAGGAAAGCGACATGGCCGACGATGGTAAATATATCGAGGTCGACTACGTCAACCGTGGCCGTATCCTCAAAATTTTCTTTGCGCCTCTGCGCGGTACCGGTACGGTATCGGGCGGCATCATGGCAGTTCTGCATGATATTACCCAGCAGAAACGTCTGGATGATGCACGCAAGGAGTTTGTTGCCAATGTATCCCACGAGCTGCGTACACCGCTGACCAACATCAAGGGCTATACCGAAACACTGATCGATGCCTATGATGATATCGACAGCGAGACACGCAGCAGCTTCCTTGGTGTCATTTATAATGAGGCCGACCGTATGACCCGTCTGGTCAAGGATCTGCTGACGCTGACCAAGCTGGACTATGAACGTATGGAGGCTTCCGATGCCCCTGTGGATCTGCGCGATATTGCCCAGCGTGTGGCAGCGTCCATGGAGATCGAAGCCCGCAAACAGGGCGTCGTCATCCATTGCGATCTGCCTGCGGATATGCCGCAGGTCAGCGGCGAGCGTGACCGTTTGCAGCAGGTCATCATGAACATCGTATCCAATGCCGTCAAGTATAACCAGCGCGGCGGCTCGGTCACTGTGAGCAGCGACTGGAAGGACAGCATGGTTCGTCTGTCGGTGACCGATACCGGCCTGGGTATCCCCAAGGAAGATCTGCCCCGTATTTTTGAGCGATTCTATCGTGTCGATAAGGCACGTTCCCGCGAAAAAGGCGGCACAGGTCTGGGCCTGGCCATTGCGCGTGAGATCATCGAGTTTCATGGCGGTACCATTACGGTCGACAGCCAGGAAGGCAAGGGCACTACAGTTACTGTAGCACTGCCTGCACGTCAGGCGGAGGCATCCCATGCGTGAGAAACTGAAAAATCTGTTGATCCTTCTGTTGGGGCTTCTGATGATCGCCCAGCTGATGGTCAATCTGGCACTGGGACTTGGAGAAGATACCCTGCAGACGCTGCGTATGCGTCTGGGTATGGATACGCGTCCTGACAGCACGCAGACAGCTTTTGCAGAATCGGTGCTTCGTCCCGGAAAATTGGCCGTTCGAGGACCGGACGGTCTCTATCTGGCCTGCGGAAGCGAAGTGGATGGCCTGTTGGGAACAGTCAGTCCGATTCTTTCGGAAGCCTTGGGTTCGGTTGGTAAGATCACTTCCATAGAGAATCGCGATTTTCTGCAGATGCTGAGCGATCCCCACATCGCTTTTTCTTTCAGTTATCCGGTTCCTTTTTATCTGCTGCAGCATTGGTGGACCGGTGAGACCGGCTTTTCATCCGATCAGTCGGCCACAACATTGGTCATCCTCTCTGTAGAGGAAAAGGTTGTATTGGCTTTCTGCGATGACAGCAGCGGAAAATATTATTTGGCTGAAACGGCGGCAGGTTATGATCGATTTGTCAGCCTGTGTCAGGCAGCGCCCAACAGCAATGCTTTTTATGCTTTCGAGCGTGACGGATATCACATGCTTCGCGCCCATGAGCCGGTTTGGAGTACGCCCGTTTACTATCCTACATATACGGTCACGCTGCCCGACTTTTCCGAAGAAGGTGTTATTTCCGAAGACCTTCTTTCGGCTTTCGATATCAACCACTTCCTGGCGGAGGTCTATAAAGAGAGCGATGGCGATATAGTATATATCGAAGGATATAATGCGCTGCAGTTTTCCAAGGACGGCCATGTGGTCTATTCGGTCACCGGTGACGGCGGCATTGAGTTGGACTTGAGCGATGGTATGGCAGAGAAAGAGCGGCGCGCCTATGTTTCCCGACAGATCTGTGAGATCCTCGAGCGGATTGCGGTTGCAGCCGGATGTGACGGCGGTTTCTCCATTGCAGGCATTTCGGCAGAAAACAATGGTTATGTCATCACTTGCGAGCGCAGCCTGGGCGGCGGATTTATCACCGAAAAAGACGGTTATTCGGCTGTGGTCACCATTGAAGAGGAGAAGATCACCGGTATCCGTATGACGTTGAGCACCACATCCGAGAGCGGCACAGCTATGCTGCTGCCTCTGCAGCTGGCCACAGCCCTTCTGGAGGGGAAAGATAACAGCTTCTGTGTTCGCTATATCGAACAGGATGGCCAGATGATCCCCAAACTGTACAGCATGGGAGGCATGTATCATGGAATGGAGTAAAGCCAAGAGTCTGTTGATCCTGCTCATGTTGGCCGTTAACCTTTATCTCGGTATTAATATTTATACACAGATCCAGGCGCAAAATCGTCAGGAACGACAGATGATGGAAGATGCCTGCGAAATTCTCGAGCAGCGCGGATTGTCTTTTGATCGTGAAGCGTTTATGGCTTTGCCCTCCGGGTTGGAAAGCCGGATCTGGATCCGCGATCTTCAGGCGGAAAAAGAAGCAGCTTTTCGACTGTTGGGCGAATACACCGAAGATTGTCCCGGCGGCGGTATTTATGCCTATGAGGGTGAGAACGGAACGGTTATTTTCCGAAGCGGCGGCTATGTAGAAGTACAGCCTGTAAACGGTGCATCTCTTGATCTTGCCGCCCTTCTGCTTCCGCAGGGGGAGGAAAGCCGTCTGACCATGGTGGAACACGATGGACAGTATACCCTTGCATTGGACGGTTATGCCGTTGAAGGTGCGTATATGGGTAGGGGAGAAGGCGAATCCTGGAGCGGCAGCTGGATTTTTACAACAGAATCCCAGAGCAGCGGGGAAGCCCTTTCCCGTGCAAAGCTGATTCTGGCTGCGTCGCAGATCCTGGAATCGAGAGGTATTTACGCGGTCAGAGACGTCTCCTGTATTTATGTGATGACCTCTCTGCAGAACGGTGATGTTCATCTGGTGCCTGCACTGGTACTGGAAGGAGAGGATGAGACATTGTTCATCAGTATGATCACCGGAAGCGAACTGACAGTATAAATATTTGTTCTTTAATTTTTCCTCAAGCTGTGGTATGATAATAGTGTATAAGGCAAAGTGCGTCCATTTTGCTCTGTACCCCAGTAATCCAAAGATTTACCGTGCCTTTTTAAGACAAGGCCACTATATATAGAATGGCGGGATTTTATGTCTAAGAAAATTATGATCCAGGGCGGCAAGCCCCTCAACGGAGAGATCAATATCAGCGGCGCCAAGAATGCAGCCGTTGCCATCATCCCTGCCGCCATCCTTGTTGATGGTGTATGCAGACTTGAAAATATCCCCAATATCGTCGATGTTATGGTCCAGCTTGATATCGTCAAGGGCATGGGTGCCGGTGTTCGTTTTCTGAACCCCACCACTGTCGAGATCGATGCCACCCATATCGGCACCGATGAACCCCCTTATGAGCTCATGCGTAAGCTGCGTGCATCCTATTATCTGATGGGTGCGCTGCTCAGCCGTTACCACAAGGCAGAAGTCGCTATGCCCGGCGGCTGCAACTTTGGCGGCGTCCGTCCCATCGATCTGCACATCAAGGGCTTTGAGGCACTGGGCGCAGTCACTTCCATTAAGGAAGGCGGCTTCGTCTGTGTTGAAGCAGAAAACGGCCTGATCGGCAAGACCATCTTCCTGGATGTCGTTTCGGTCGGTGCTACCATGAACATTATGCTGGCCGCTACTCTGGCCGAAGGCACCACCACCATCGAGAATGCTGCCAAGGAGCCTCATATCGTTGATCTGGCCAACTTCCTCAATGCCATGGGCGCCGATATCTGCGGTGCAGGTACCGATGTTATCAAGATCCACGGCGTAGAGAAGCTGCATGGCGGCACTTACTCCATCATCCCCGATCAGATCGAGGCAGGCACTTATATGGCAGCTGTTGCAGCTACCGGCGGCAGCCTGACCCTCAATAATATCATTCCCAAGCATCTGGAATGTATCAGCACCAAGCTGATCGAAATGGGTGCTGAGGTCGAATATACCGATGATACCGTCCGTGTCACACGTACCGATCCTCTGCACAAGACCAATATCAAGACTCTGCCTTATCCCGGTTTCCCCACCGATATGCAGCCCCAGATGGCCATTCCTCTGTGCCTGGCCGATGGCGCTTCGGTCATTACCGAAGGCGTATGGGACAGTCGTTTCCGTTATGTTGATGAGCTGCGCAAGATGGGCGCCGATGTCCATGTCGACGGTAAGGTTGCCGTATTCAACGGTGTACCCAAGCTGATGGGCGCACCCGTCACCGCTTACGACCTGCGTGCAGGCGCTGCTATGATCATTGCCGGTCTGGCTGCACAGGGCGAGACCGCTATTTCCGATACACGCCACATCGAGCGCGGTTATGACGATATCGTTGGCAAGCTGCAGAGTGTCGGCGCACAGATCGAGTATGTCGAAGTCGCTGACGAAGGCGGAGAGAACTAACACATTCAATGGCATCCTTCACTTCTTTTACCAGTGGGTCGAAGGGAAACAGCGCGATTTATATCAAAGATAATACAAGAATTCTGATTGACGCAGGCACCAACACGAAGTACATCTCCGGATGTCTTCGCGAACTGGGCCTGCGTCCCGCTGATTTGACCCATATTGTTCTTACCCATGCCCATAGCGACCATGTTTCGGCGTTGCCTGTTCTGCTCAAGCACACCGATGCCCAGCTGGTCTGTACCGAAACTACATGGGATCTGCTGCCGGCAAAAAAGGGCGATCCGCTGCTCTTTGAGGCAGGCGATCGTTTTGCGTTGGGAGATGTGGCCGTCCGTACAGCCGAGACACCTCACGACTGCCTGGGCAGCTGCTGTTATGGCTTCGGTGAGGGCAAAGAAAACCTGGCATACTGCACCGATATGGGCACCGTTACGGCCGAGGTCTTTGAACTGATGCGCCGAAGCAAAACCCTGTTTATCGAGTCCAACCACGATGTGGACATGCTCAAAGAAGGCCCTTATCCTTACTTCCTCAAGCAGCGCGTATTGTCCAATAAGGGCCATCTGTCCAATCGCGACTGCGCGCAGATCATTCCCCGATTGGTGCTGGAGGGCGTAGAGCGGATCATGCTGGGACATCTCAGCGAGACCAACAATCTGCCCCATATCGCCATGCGGGAAAACAGCAATGCCCTGCTGATGTTTGGCCTGCCCCAGGAGACGCTGATCGGTGCAGCCGCTGCAAAAGAGATGCAGGCAACCATTCAGCTCTGATTTATATTCAATGACCGGAGGCAAAGTATGCTGACCATCAAGATCATCACAGTGGGAAAACTCAAAGAAAAGTTCTATCTGGAGGCCTGCAAGGAGTACCTCAAGCGCCTCAAGACCATGGCCAATGTAGAGATCCTCGAACTGCCCGAAGAGGTCAATCGTCCCGACGGTCTCGAGCGCGAGGCGGCAAAGATCTTCGAAGTGCTGCCCAAGCAGTGCTATGTCTGTGCCATGTGCATTGAAGGCAAGCTGCTGGACAGCGTCGCTTTTGCCGATAAGTTCACCGAGATCCAGAATCGCGGCTTCTCCAATGTCGCCATTCTGATCGGTTCTTCCAATGGCCTGGCTGATGAGGTCAAGAAGCGTGCCGATTTCAAGCTCTCCATGTCCCCCATGACCTTCCCCCATCATTTAGCACGCGTAATGGTACTTGAGCAAGTCTATCGTGCATTGGCCATCAACGCAGGCAGTAAGTATCATAAATAAAAACAAGCCCCACGAATTCCGTGGGGCTTTTCCTGTGTCTTAGAAGAACAATGTCATCAGCGGGATGGTGATCATGGAAAGCAGAGTAGATACAAAGACGACCTGGGAAGCAAAACCGTAATTCTGTCCGTATTTGGCGGCCAGGACAGCGGTCAGCGAAGCGGCAGGCATGCCCGAAAGCAGAGTGCATACGCCGGTGACCATAGGCTGGAGACCCAGCAGGGAAAGGGCGGCAAAAGATACCGCAGGAATGACGATGAGGCGCAGCAGGCAGTAGTAGCCCAGAAGGCCCCACTCGATATGACCAAGATCGATATCGGCCAGGATGGCACCGATGACCATCATGGAGATGGCGGTGGTGCAGCCGCCCACCGAGTTGAGGGTGCGCACCATAAAGGCAGGCAGCTCAAAGGGCGCAAACATAATGCCGAAACCGACAAAGACAGCAATAACACAGGGGTGGGTCAGCAGGTTCTTAACGACCGATTTACTGTCGGTTTTGGTATACAGGCTGAGGCCGGCCGACCAAAGGAAGATGCGGACGGGGATCATGGCGATGGAGGCATAGAGCAGACCCTCATTGCCGAAAACACCCTGGGTGATGGGGTTGCCTAAGAAACCGGCATTGGAAGTGATGGTACCATGACGCAGGACCATCTGCTTATCTTCGGGAACTCTGGTAAAGGCCACGCGGCTGAGCAGCCATGTGAAAGTCTGTACGCCCATATAAGCCACAAAGACGATGCCCGCCGAGCGGAGCAGATCGCCCGATACATCCATATCAAAAGACATGGCGATGTTGCAGGGCAGGATGATGTTGATGAGGATATCGGAAAGGGCAGTGCGGGTCTTGTTGTCGATCATACCCTTTTTACGGCAGAAGAAGCCGAGAAGCATGATGGCAAAGAGGGATAGCTGCATATTGAGCATGGTCTGGAAGGCAGACATGGGGATGACCTCCGTTTCTTTTTCTGTGTTTCAGTATACCACAGATTGCATATAAAAAGAAAGCCCTGCGGCGATTGCCGCAGGGCGATAGGTGTAAAACTTAGGCTTCGAGGACCTTGGCGATCTCGGCCAGCTTCTCAATGATGTTGATCTGCTGGGGGCACTGTGCCTCACACTGGCCGCAGCGGTAGCAGGAAGATGCACGGCCGCGCTCCTTGATGGCATTCTCATAAGCGCTCTTTGCGCCCTGGAGGTTGCCATAGACCAGGTAGTTGTTATAAGCCTTGAAGATGGCGGGGATATTGATCTGCATGGGGCAGCCGGCGACGCAGTATTCACAGGCTGTGCAGGGGATGGTGGGGATAGAGTTGAGGATTTCTACGACCTTGGCGACGACAGCATTCTCTTCGTCGTTCAGGGGCTGGAAGTCCTTCATGTAGGAAGTATTGTCGACCATCTGCTCCATGTTGGACATACCGGACAGAACGGTGATCAGACCTTCGCGGGAAGCTGCATAACGGACAGCCCAGGAAGCGATGGAAGCATCGGGGTTGGCATCCTTGAAGGTCTTCTGGACTTCGGGAGTCATGGTGACCAGGTTACCGCCCTTGACAGGCTCCATGATGATGACGGGCTTGCCGTGCTTCATGGCAACTTCGTGGCACAGACGGGACTGAACGCCGTCGTTGTCCCAGTCGGCATAGTTGATCTGCAGCTGGACAAACTCCATCTCGGGGTGCTTGGTCAGGATCTCGTCCAGAACTTCTGCCTTGTCGTGGAAGGAGAAGCCGACATGCTTAGCCAGACCGCGCTCCTTCAGCTTGACCATGAAGTCCCATGCGCCGAACTTGTCGCAGATCTCCAGCTTGTTCTTGTTCAGAGCGTGGAGCAGATAGAAGTCGAAGTAGCCTGCGCCTGTGCGCTCCAGAGAGGTCTGGACAAAGGCTTCCATGTCTTCTTCCTTCTCGATATTGATAACGGGCAGCTTGTCAGCCAGCTGGAAGCTCTCGCGGGGATAACGCTCGACGATGGCAGCCTTTGCAGCCAGCTCGGAAGCGCCGCCGCCGTAAACATAAGCGGTATCGCAGTAAGTAAAGCCATTTGCGAAGAAGTGGTCAGCCATCTGCTTGACCTGCTCGATGTCGATCGCGCCGTCCTTCTGAGGCAGACGCATCAGACCAAAGCCCAGCTTGGGGATATTGCAGCCGATATAATCTTTCATTTGAGTATCCTCCCGTATTGTAAAATAATTTATTTTTCTTCTTCCTTGATGAGGCAGGTGATCTCCTTGCCTTCTACATGATAGAGGGAGAAGTCACCTTCCATATTGTCCTGCATCAGCTGCAGGCTCTCTTCATAACCTTCGACAGGGATGCGGACCGAAATGCCGCAGCTGGCGTTGATCTCGCGCAGGACGGGCATGATGGTGGCCTGCATACGATCCTTGAGCAGCTTCTGTGCAGCGATGGCACCGTGGGTCGATTCAAAGGTGTAGAGATAATAATGTTCCATGATTGGGTTCCTCGATAAAATGGAATGAGTGTTGGGATATTGCATAAATGTACTTTTATATTATAACTCCAATCCATGCAACTTGTCAAATGAAAGGCCATGTTTGACAGAGAGAAATGGAAAAGGTATACTATAAATATATTAAAATGTTTTGGAGGATATTTTATGGAACTTGATTTTATGAAGATGTTATACGTCTTCATTCCCTGTATCGGCGGCGGCCTGGTTCAGGGCACCACAGGCTTCGGAAGCGGCATTTTTGTCATGCTGTTCTTCCCCTATTTCCTGCCGCTGCTCAAATCCAGCGCATTGTCGTCGCTGATCAGTCTGTGCCCCTGCATGATGCTGGCCTGGCGCTTCCGCGCCCACATCCGCCCCAAGGTGGTCGTGCTGCCGGCGATTTTTTATCTGACCTTCTCGGCGCTGGCCATCCGTTTTGCGGCAAATACCGATCTGACCCAGCTCAAGGCTTTCTTTGGCCTTTTCCTCATTATCATTTCCCTGTATTTCATCTTCTTTGCCGATAAACTGCGCATCAAGCCCAATCTGCTGACCGCTTTCATCTGCGGCAGTATTTCGGGTGTTGCCAGCGGTCTGTTCGGCATTGGCGGCCCTCCGATGGTCATCTATATGCTGGGCATCGCCGGTGATGACAAAGAGGCTTATCTGGCCAATACCCAGTTCTTCTTCTGTCTGACCGGTATCTATACCGCCTTCCTGCGCGTTGTCAACGGTATTCTGACCCCCGATCTGCTGCCTCTGGTCATCCCCGGTATGATCGGTATGACCATCGGTAAGAATGTCGGCGTCAATATCGTCGAAAAGATCGATGTCAAGCTGATGAAGAAACTGATTTACGCCTTCCTCGGCCTTTCGGGTCTGCTGACCTTTGTTACCAACATCTGATGGAACACAGGGTTTATGCCACGCCCTGCGGCAATATTTATTATTGGGTACATATCATAGACGCTGTACAGCCGACCCTGGTCTTTTTGCCGGGACTGACGGCCGACCATCGATTGTTTGATAAGCAGATCGAATATTTCAAAGACAAAGCCAATGTGCTGGTCTGGGATGCTCCCGGTCATAATGCTTCGTGGCCCTTCGAGCTGAACTTCACATTGGAAGACAAGACGAAGTGGCTGATGGAGATCCTGGCTGCAGAAGGTGTCCAATACCCGGTCATCGTCGGTCAGTCCATGGGCGGCTATGTGGGACAGATGTTTGCCCAGCTTTATCCCGAAAGATTGGCAGGGTTTGTGTCTATTGATTCGGCGCCACTCCAGCGCCGCTATGTCACGGCAGCAGAGATCTGGCTGCTCAAGTATATGGAGCCGGTCTATCGGTATTATCCGTGGGAATGGCTGCTTTGGTCGGGTACTCGAGGTGTTGCAGTTACCCCTTATGGCAGAAAGCTGATGTATGATATCATGATGACCTACGATGGCGATCAGGAGCGCTATGCTCGTCTGTCGGGGCACGGATTTCGGATGCTGGCAGAAGCCATGGAAGCCGATCTGCCTTATACCATTCCTTGTCCTGCACTGCTGATCTGCGGAAAACAGGATCATGCAGGCTCTTGTATCCGCTATAACAAAGCATGGCATAAGCATACGGGCATCCCCATTGTATGGCTGGAAAATGCCGGTCATAATTCCAATACCGACTGCCCCGATGAGGTCAACCGCCTGTTGGCTGATTTTCTGAAGCAACTGTAAGAATAAAACTTTGCCGTCCGATTCGATAGGATCGGGCGGCTTTTTTATGGCATAAATCCATAGGCTGTCACATATTTTCCGTTGAGGTGATATTTAGTATGATGATCTATACTGTCAAGTTTTCCAAAAAGAAAGCGGTTGCCATTCTGCTGGCTATGGCCATCGTCATTGCCGCGGTCATTCTGGCGGCAGGGCAGAAGGAAACTGAACCTGCACAGACCACCGCATCTGTCGTAAAAATCAAGTCGGATGCAGATTGTCTGAGTTATATTGCATCGCTGGGCTATACGGTAGAAACTGTCCCTGTGGAGCGGAAGGAAGTGACCATTCCCATCGAGTTTGATGAGGTTTATGAAGAATACAACCGTATCCAGCAGAGCTGCGGATTTGACCTGACCTCCTATCGGGGCAAAAAGGTCACCCTTTATACCTATACCGTCACCAACTACCCGGGGCAGGCGGATGTACGGTGTGATCTGCTGGTCCATCGGAGCAAGATCATCGGCGGCAACCTTTATACTACAGCCATCGATGGATTTATGCACGGATTAAAACCGGCAGAAGGTTGATTCCGGCCGCATTTGGCGGTATACTGTAAATAAGCCTTCCCTTGAGGGAAGGGGGACCGCTTTAGCGGTGGATGAGTGACTTTCTATCCGCAGCACCAAGCAATATTGTCATGCTGAGCGAAGTCGAAGCATCTTATACGCAGACCGATCAGCCGCGTCTATACTTTTTGCTCGGCGTGAGATCCCTCGACGAACGCTCAGGATGACAGGATTAGATACGGCCAAATGGCCGCCCTCATCCGTCAGGTAAACCTGACAGCTTCCCCAAGGGGAAGCCTGAAAATAGAGATATACGGAGGAAATAGATATGAACAAACCCACACTGCTCGTCCTGGCAGCCGGTATGGGCAGCCGTTTCGGCGGACTCAAGCAGATCGAGCCCCTCGGCCCCAACGGTGAGATCATCATTGACTATTCGGTTTATGATGCCAAGCAGGCCGGTTTTGAAAAGGTCGTTTTCGTCATCAAGCCCGAACTGCTGGAGACCTTCAAGGAGGTCATCGGCAGCCGCGTTGAAAAGTTTATCGAGGTCGATTATGCTTTCCAGACCACCGATATGCTGCCCGAAGGCTACACCTGCCCCGAAGGCCGTACCCGTCCTTGGGGCACAGGCCATGCCGTCTGGTGCGCTCGTGAGCATCTGAGCGGCCCCTTTGGCATCATCAATGCCGACGACTTCTATGGCCGCGATGCCTATATGCAGCTGGGCAAGCAGCTGAGAGAAAAGGTCACTGCCGAGCACATGTGCATGGTTGGTTTTGCTCTGGAGAATACCCTCACAGAGAACGGCTCGGTTTCCCGCGGTGTCTGTGAGATCGAGAATGGCATGCTGCAGTCGGTCACCGAACACACCAAGATCACCCGCGAGGGCGACCATCTCCGCAATGACGGTATTGGCCCCATGCAGATCCTGCCTCTGGGTGCCATTGCATCGGTCAATGTCTGGGGTCTCCATGCTGATATGTTCCCTGCCATGACCGAGAGCTTCAAGACCTTCCTCGATGAGCTGACGGAAGAAAACGAAATGACCAAGGAGTTCTTCCTGCCTGCTTTTGTCGACAGCCTCATCAAGACCGGCAAGGCCGACGTCGAGGTTCTGCCCACCACATCCAAGTGGTATGGCGTCACCTACCGCGAAGACAAGGGCAACGTCATGGAAGCCATGGCACAGATGCATGAAGAAGGCATCTATCCCAAGCTGAAGTAAAGATAACATAAAACCAGCCGCCCAATCGGGCGGCTGGTTTCTTGTATGAGAGGCTCCTTTTGAAAGGAGCTGTCATCGGAGATGACTGAGGATTGGCTTGTACAAGCTGATGGATATTGCCATACTGACGTTTGCCTTGTATGCCAATCACCCGTCACACTTCGTGTGCCGCCCTCTTTCAAAAGAGGGCTTTTGACTATTTAGATATTCTGGAAGTCAACCTTTGCGTTACCCTGCTCGTCGTAAACGACGGCATCCTTATCGAGAATCATCTCGTTGATAGCTTCGAGGTAAGCCTTGATGGAGGGGTACTCGGGCTTGTAGTTGGCGATCAGTTCCTTAGCCTTGGCACCGTCGTTTTCCAGCAGAGCATCAACGACGAACAGCTGAGCCTTAGCGGAGTTGACGCACAGACGGTTGGGGTCTGTGATGAAGTAGTCGATACCGTGTGCTGTGCCGCTTGCACCGCCGCAGAAGAACTGGACACCGGGCATGACGCATGTGATATCGCCGAAGTCGGAAGAACCTGTGCTCCAGTTGGAGTAGTTGAAGCCGACTCTTTCTTCACCGACCAGATCCTTGCAGCACTGCTCGACCAGACGCATGAAGTCGGGATCGTGAACTTCGGGAGAGTAGCCGGGGCGGTCGCACAGTTCAACACCTGCACCAACAGCCAGAGCAGCACCGGTCAGTGCACGGTTGATCTTCTTGTTCTCGCGCTTCATAGCTTCGATGGAGCTGCCGCGGACATAGGATTCGATCTTCATCTCGTCGGGGATGATGTTAACGGCGCAGTTGACACCCATCATGATGGGATGGAAGCGGACAGTATCCTTCTCCTGGAATGTTTCACGCAGGTCGTTGCAGGCCTGCAGACCCAGCATAGCAGCATACTGTGCATTGACGCCCAGGTGAGGAGCGCCGCCGGCGTGGGAGGACTTGCCCTTGAACTTGATGGTCTTAGCCATGCAGCCGTTCATGCCCTTGCCGCAGACGAAATCGATATTGTCGCCGGAGTTGCCGCCGTGAACCATCAGTGCGATCTCGCAGCCGTCCAGAACACCGCGGTGCATGAACTCGACCTTGCCGCCCATATAGCTGACGATGCCCTGCTTGCGCAGATCTTCACGGAATGCCAGCTGGATCATTTCCTCGGCGGGAACAGCGATCAGACGGATGGAGCCGCTCAGGCCGTCCAGTGCGCCGGGCTGCTTGAGGGCGGCTGCGATACCCAGCAGGGCAGCGACCTGACCGTGGTGGCCGCAGCAGTGGGTCATACCGTTGACCGATTCAGGATGGTTCGCGATGTCCAGCGCATCCAATTCACCGAAGATGGCCAGCTTGGGGCCGGGCTTGCCGGTCTCAACATCGGTCCAGAAGCCGGGGATATTGCCGGCCAGATTCAGTTCATAGCCCAGAGCCTCGAACTTTTCAACCAGATAGTTGTGTGCCTCCCACTCGGTGTAACCGGTCTGGGGATGTGCCCACAGCCAGCGCTCGGCATCGAGGATCATCTGCTTGTTGGCGTCAACATTCTTGACGATCAGTTCCTGTCTGTTGGTCATGGTAGTAATCTCCTTTGTATTGTAAAGTTTAAAGGGTTTCGTTTTAGGAGGCTCCTTTAAGTTACCTATGGGTATAAAAGGAGCTGTCACGGTATTGAATAGTGTCACAGACACCGTAAAACAAAAAGCGTTGTGGGGTTTCTAAGGGGGGAATTCGCAACACCCCTTAGCCATCCTTTGCCTACTTGCCCATGGGGGGAAAGTAGGGCCTGGGTTTGGGGCGGCAGCGCCCATACGTAAGTATATGGAGGCTGTGGGATGACGTTTGCAGGGAAAACTCCTTATCTCTTGCTATCAAGATAATTCTGAAGAATGATTGCAGCTGCTACTGCATCGACCTGAGCTCTCTGCTTGCCTTTTTTCTTGCCTGCGTCGGACAGCAGACGGTTGGCTGTGATGGAAGAGCCGCGCTCATCCATATACTTGACGGGCAGACCGCTGGCTTCCTGCAGGCGATCACCAAAGGCACGGGACTTCTCGGCACGGGGACCTTCGGTGCCATCCATATTGATGGGCAGACCCATAACGAGCTCGCCGGGCTTTTCTTTTTCGATAAGCGCCAGGATCTCTTCCAGCAGCTTGTCGCGGTCACGCTGGGTGATGGAAACACTGCGTCCAGCCAGGAAACCGGTAACGTCCGATACAGCTACGCCGGTGCGGACATCGCCCAGATCGATGGACATAACTTTCATATATAAATGCTCCTTTAAGTCGGTTCTTGTTTAAATTATACAATTATTTGCGGATAAAAGCAATCCCCTCTGTACGGTTGACAATTCTGCGCCATTATGGTAGATTTACGGTAAGCTATTGCTAACTCAATGCGAAGAAAGAGGTTAAAATAAATGAATTTTGCAGATATGATCGTTCTGGCTGTCATTGCCGTGGCTGCCGTGTTTGCTCTGCGTGTGCACCGTAAGGCCGGAGGTTGCTCCTGCGGCATGGTGACATCGGGCAGCAAAGGCGGCTGCGCTTCCGGCTGTTCCGGTTGCCCCCATGCTGCCAAATGCGGCGCGGGCAGAAGATAGGCTGCTTAACCCCCTCGTCCCCTCGGAGAGAGGAAGGGGGCATACGGGGGAAACGCTGTTTCCGCCCGTAAATCGCGTCGGCGGAGCCGATTTGCTGCTTCCGCAGAAGCAGCCGCGAGTTAGGTTGCCCCCATGCTGTCAAATGCGGCGCGGGCAGAAAATAAATGAAACATAAAAAGACCACCCGATTTCGGGTGGTCTTTTTGGTTAAGCCTTACTTTTCCATGCAGCGATAGAGGAAGGTGACGATCTGGCCGCGTGTGCAGTTCAGATCAGCTTCAAAGGTTGTAGCCGAAGTGCCGTTGGTGATGCCGTTTTCGAGGGCCCACAGAGCTGCATCGTGATAGTATGCATTCTTGGCAACATCGGTGAAGGGGTTAGCCATCTGTGTGGCAGATGCCTTCTGACTGCGGAAGAGGAATGTTGCAGCCTGACCGCGTGTAACAATGGTTTCGGGCTGGAAGGTTGTTGCGGAAGTACCCTTGGTGATGCCGTTCTCAACAGCCCACAGAACGGCGTTGTAGTAGTAGGCATCAGCCTTTACATCGACAAAGGGATTGTTTGTCGACTGGGGTGCGGGGCTGCCGGCTGCACGCCATAGGAATGTGACAGCCTGTGCACGGGTAACTGTAGCATTGGGGGAGAAGGTTGTTGCGGAAGTGCCATTGGTGATGTTCTTTTCAACAGCCCACAGAACGGCGGGTGCATAGTAAGCATCAGCTTTTACATCGGCAAATGTGACCTTGGCGATCTCAAATGTCTTAACGATGGTACCCTTGTAGTAGGGACCGACACCGACGATCTTCATGGTAGCTGTACCGACTTCGATGTTGTTTTCAAACTTGATCTGGTAGTCGGCGCCCTTCTTGAGGGTATATTCGCCATCCTTGACCTCAACGGTGGGAGCGATCTCGCTGCCTGTGTAAGTATGGACAGAATCAAATGTAACGGTCAGATCGGCGGGGAAATCCTTTGCACCGGCTGTGAAAGCAGCATGTGTGCCGTCGTATGTCAGCTTGACGTTGGACAGGGTGGAAGCGAAGTCGATCTTGCCGCCCTTTGTACCAAAGGCCCAATCGTATGTGCCGGCGGTGTTGTCGGATGTAGCTTCGACATTGACGGTGATATAGTTTGCAAC
>JAFYOK010000056.1 GCA_017560175.1 Clostridia bacterium
ACTGGATGAGTATGTATATTATTTTAACAACAGGCGGCCTGCAGCTGCTCTGGGCTATAAAAACCCAGTTCAGTATAAGACCGAACTGGGTTTCTAATGCTATGCTTTTTTACAGTGTCTACTTTTGCTTGACAGATGCAACCGGCTGGTCGGTGCCGATCACGTCCAGCACCTGCCCCACATGGGTGGCTGCTCCGACTTCGGCGATGTCCAGCACATCATCCCTGCCATCCATCCCTACATCGGCGGATGCTGCGGCGGCGGCCACGCTTCCGACTTCGGCGTAGCCGATCCCGAGATGGCTTATGTCACAGCTGCCAAGTCGATGGCCATGACCGCCGTCGATCTGCTGGCCAACGGCTGTGAAAAGCTGCACGAGCTCAAGGCAAACTTCGTCCCCGTTTATAAGAACAAGGAAGAATACCTGGCCGCATGGGCACAGCTCATGGGCGAATAATTCTCCACAGGCTGTTCATAAAATCAACAACTCCCCGTTTCCGATTTGGAAAACGGGGAGTTTCTTTTGTTATGCAGTTATGCAAACACCTTCAGGATCATGGTAAAGATACTGGGGAAGAAGGCGATGACACCCAGCAGACGGGAGATCTGCAGAACGGCGACATTGGGGCCGTCGGCACCGACATCGCTGGCGATGAGTGCCATTTCCGAAGCACCTGCCGGAGCCGAGCAATAGAGACCGGTCAGCAGGTCGATCTTGCAGACCTTGTGCATGGCCCAGCCCAACACCAGGCAAAGGGGGAAGAACAGGCCGATCATCAGCAGGACATTGTACCACATGGATGCAATGAGGGTAACTGTGGCCATGGTGATCTTGGCACCGATAAAGGAGCCGGAGATGACCTGCGCCGCCTGCTTGACCTTGAGGGGAATAAAGCCGATATTCCACTTGATCTTGATGAAGCTGACACCAATAACGGCAAACAGCATCGTGCCGCCCGGCATACCCGAAAGATAACCCACCAGGCCGCTGCATACGGCCATCAGAATGGTCAGCGCCAGATTCTTCTTCTGTTCTGCCGTCAGCGGATCATGCTTCTTGCCGCCCTTTTTACGGCGACCGCCTGCAGCTTCCACGCCGCACAGCTTGGGGATGATGAGCGGGAAGGTGGAAATGGCCAGCGACATACGGCAGACCTGGAAGACCGATACGATGGGAGCGTTGGCACCCAGGTCATCGGAAATGATGGTCATATCGGTCATGCCGCCCGGTGCGGTTGCAAACAGGCAGGTGACCAGATCGAGGGGGGATGTCAGGTACAGCACAAAGGCTACCGATACATTGATAATCAGCATACCCACCAGAAGGAAGACGATGGCCGGGGCAACCTTCTTCATCTGTCCAAGGCTTTCCCTTGTCATGGTGGTACCGATATAGCCGCCCGAAACCATCTGTGCGCAGACCTTAAACCAGGCCGGAATGACCTGCAGATCGGTGACAACGGTAAAGATGGCCACGGCGATCATGGCGCCCAGCATAGCACCTGCAGGCAATTTCAGTTTCAGACCGATGATACCACCCACCGCAGCGATGGCCAGTACCAGAAAAATGGTCAAATCCATAATCTATTACCTATACCTTATACTTCTCCGGGTTTGCGCCGTATTCCATCACGATACGCATGACCATTTCACCGGTACGCAGGAAGCTGTCGAGGAAGACATGCTCATTGACGGTATGGTTATCAAAATAACCGGTGGCCAGACCGACCGCCTGCAGACCGTTGTAGTTGTAGCGGTTGGCATCCATGCCGCCGCCACCGGCTTCGGGCATGGGTGTGACACCCATCTGCGCAAAGGCTTCGGTAGCCAGGCGAACACTAGCGCTTTCCTTGTCATTCTTAAATCCGGGAGAGCCCAGGCTCCACTCGGTCTTGGCGGTAACGCCGAAGGCTTCTGCAGTTTCCCGGCAGTGCTTTTCAAAATAAGTGATATAGTCCATCAGCTTCTGCTTCTCAAGACTTCTGGCTTCACCCTTGATAATGGCATAGTCACAGACGGCATTGGTGGCACCATGGCCCGACTGGAAGATGGGGAAGTTGGCGGTCGACTCGTGATCGAGGCGGCCCTCATGGAGGGTAGCCAGAATCTTGGCAGCGCCGACAGCTGCACTCTTGCCCTTTTCGGGTTCGGAACCGGCATGGGCAGCCTTACCAAAGACCTCGACCTGCAGCTTGGCCGAATGGGGTGCTGCAAGGATGATGCGGCCGATGTGACCGGGGCTGTCGAGGGCATAGGCGATCTCGCTCTTGATATCGGAATAATCGAAATGCAGGCTGCCCAGCAGACCCTTTTCTTCGCAGATGGTCAGCAGGATCTCAACGGTGGGATGGGGCTGGCCGCTCTCCTTCAGCTTGCGAATACCGTCGAAGATGGCTGCGATACCGCCCAGGTCATCGGCGGCCAGAATGGTGTCACCCTTTGTGGAAACAACACCATTTTCAATAACAGGCTCGATGCCGAAGCCCTGAGGCATACGGTCCATGTGGGCCGAGAACATAATGGAACCGGGCAGTGTGCCGGGATAACGGGCAAAGATATTGCCTGCGTTGCCGCCGATCTTTTCGCCGGCCTTGTCTTCATAAATATCTACGCAGCCCAGCTCTTCCAGCTTCTTGAGGCAGATGTCGGCAACCTTGCGCTCGTCAAAAGAAATGGCATCCACAGTGACCATTTCCAGAAAATCAGACAGGATCTTTTCCATGATAATTCCTCCAAATTACAGTATACAAAGCAAAACAGGGCAATGCCGCAGATTTTGCGGCATTGCCCTTCCAATATAAACTTACTTCTTCAGGAAGCTGCGCAGCACAGGCTTCTGTTCCTCTTCTGCAGGAACAAAGGCCATGATCTCGGCTGCGATGGCATCGGCTGCGGTATGGTGCAGATAATGACCGCCTTCCAGCAGGACGCACTTGCCCACCTTGGCATACATGGCGATCTTCTCGTGCTCTGCCATCCAGTCGATGGTGCAGGCAGGATCAGCCTTGACCTTGTCACAGCTCTCGCTGGCGACCAGCATGAGGACGGGACAGGACGAGGGATAGTTGAGACCGGCGACTTCTTCGCAGTTCTGCTGCATGACGGCCTGCTCGTTGGCCTCGGTGTTGGAGGTCTTGAGGTTGGCGACATGGGAACGAACGATGGGCATCAGGTCATCCTGGCCACCAGTGTAGTTCTTGATGGAGCCATCCAGCATACCGGCCTTGACCAGCATACGGACAGGTGTGATCTTGCGCAGGAACGCCTGCAAGCGCATCATGCAGCTGCAGGAGCAGGCCTGCGCTGCTGCCTGTGCAGGCAGAGCGGTGTCGATGCCGACAACGGCAGCGACCTCTCTGGGATAATGTGCTGCCCAGTAGAGGGTAGCAATACCGCCCATGGCATGGGCACTCAGAACGTAGGGCGGGAAGAAACCGGCCTTACGCAGACCTTCTCTCATTTCGTCAACAACATTCTGGACGGTGCGGGGCTCATTGGTCTTATCGGAATAGCCATAGCCGAAAGGTTCGGGAACGACGACCTTATACTGCTCGGCCAGAGCATCGATCAGAGGCTTGAAATCGAGGGAGGGGGTGGGGGTGCCCTGTCCGGGGATCAGAACGACAGTGTTGGCACCGGTACCGCAGGAGTAGACATGCATCTTCTTGCCGCGGACTTCGACCATACGGCCGCTCTGGGGATAACGCTTCTTGTCCTTCTTTTCATCGAGAACATTGAGGCCATAAACGGCAGCGGCTGCAACGGTGACAGCACCGGTAACTGCCAGGAAATTCTTCAGTTTCTTATTCATTGTATATCCTCCGTAAACGATATGGATGGGTTGCGTTGAATGCACCGCAAGCTCCGCAATGCACCAAAGGTGCGCTTCATGTGCCAAAGGCACACTTCATGGCGAAGCCGCTTCATTCTTCATTTAAAGAATAGTGATGCCGTCCATCAGTTCGCGCTCAAACTCAACACGATGATGGGGGGTATTGATGCCGGGATGGCCGCCCGAATGCAGGAAGATGACCTTTTCGCCCTGCTTGATCTTGCCTTCGCGGATCATATCCAGCAGGCCTGCAAAGGCCTTGCCGGTATAGCAGGGATCGAGGATGATGGCTTCCTTGCGCGCCATAAGATAAACTGCCTGACGAACATCAGCATTGGGCAGGTTATAACCGCCGCGGACATAACCTGTCTCGATATGGAAGTCTTCTCTCGAAGCCTCACACTCCAGGCCGAACTTTTCCTTGACCTGGCCGAAATATTCCATCAGTCGGGCATCTCTGTCCTCGCCGAAGGGCAGGATGGCAATGCCGGTCAGTTTAAGGTCGGAACCCTCGTTCCTGAGGCCGCACCACAGACCCATATAGGTACCAATGGAGCCGACGGCCGAAATAAGGGTGGCATCGCCGATGCCCATTTCTTTGGCCTGTGCATCCAGTTCACAGGCACACTCGTAGTAACCGGGCATACCGGCTTCATTGGAGCCGCCGAAGGGGATGTAATAGACCTTCTCGCCCTGGGCTTCATACTTCTCGATGAGCATACGGATCAGCTTGTCGGCCTGACCGGGTTCACCGGTGGGCGCCTGGAAGACAACTTCTGCGCCCATCAGGCGATCGAGCAGGATGTTGGCCGAGATTTCTCCGGGATAGTTGTCAACACAGGCGATGACACACTTCATACCCAGCTTGGCAGCTACACCGGCCGTCTGGCGGCCGTGGTTGGTCTGCGCACCGCCGGCGGTCAGCAGCATGGTCGCGCCCTGTTCAACGGCTTCGGCAGCCAGATATTCCAGCTTGCGCATCTTGTTGCCGCCCATGGCCAGGCCGGTCAGATCATCACGCTTGATATAAAGTTCAATGCCCAGTTCCTTGGAAAGGGCAGGCAGATATTCCAGAGGTGTGGGCAGGTTGGACATAGAGATCTTTTTTGCTTCGATCTTCATGGTTCATTTCCTCCGCTGTATATAGATTGGATTTATATAATGGGATAGATTATAGTTATTATATACCATTCCGAACAAAAATTAAAGGGCATTTCGTAAGACTTTATACAAAAATACCGTGCAATGTAAACCGATTGCTTATCTTATGCGATTGTCTTATTAAAGCACCTATGGTATAATGAAAAATATAACGGATCATTTCCGAATACATACGTAAACCATATTCCTACAGATATATGATCAGGAGGTTTTTATCATGTCCTACAAGTCCGATATCGAGATCGCTCAGAGCGCCGAAATGCTCCATATTGGCGAGATCGCCCAGAAGCTGGATATCCCTGCCGATGCTCTCGAGCTTTACGGCAACCACAAGGCTAAAGTCAATGTCCACAAGCTGCCCGACACAGGCAAGCAGGGTAAGGTCATTCTGGTCACAGCCATCACCCCCACCCCTGCCGGTGAAGGTAAGACAACCACCGTTGTCGGCCTCGGTGATGCGCTGGCACAGATCGGCAAGAAGACCATCATCGCTCTGCGTGAGCCCTCTCTCGGCCCTGTCTTTGGTGTTAAGGGCGGTGCGGCCGGCGGCGGTTATGCCCAGGTCGTTCCCATGGAGGACATCAACCTCCACTTCACAGGCGACTTCCATGCCATCGGCGCTGCCAACAACCTGCTGGCTGCCATGGTCGATAACCACATCTATCAGGGCAACGAGCTGCAGATCGATCCCAGCCGCATCACATGGAGACGTGCAGTTGACATGAATGACCGCCAGCTGAGAAACATCGTCGACGGTCTGGGCGGCCGTACCAATGGCCGTGTCCGTGAAGACGGTTTCGATATCACCGTTGCTTCCGAGGTCATGGCCATCCTCTGCCTGGCCAACGACATCATCGACCTGAAGGAACGTCTGGGCCGCATCATCATCGGCTACAACTTCCAGGGTGCCCCCGTCACCGCAGGCCAGCTGAACGCCGCAGGCGCTATGGCTGCGCTGCTCAAGGATGCCATCAAGCCCAACCTGGTCCAGACCCTCGAACACACACCTGCCTTTATCCATGGCGGTCCCTTCGCCAACATCGCCCACGGCTGCAACTCGGTCATCGCCACCAAGACAGCCATGAAGCTGGCCGATTATGTTGTTACCGAAGCCGGTTTCGGTGCCGACCTGGGTGCTGAAAAGTTCCTCGACATCAAGTGCCGTATGGCCGGTATCCAGCCTTCGGCTGTCGTTATCGTTGCCACTGTCAAGGCGCTCAAGATGCACGGCGGCGTTGCCAAGACCGACCTGGGCACAGAGAATCTGGAAGCTCTGGAAAAGGGTCTGCCCAACCTGCTGCGCCACATCGAAAACATCACCAACGACTTCGGTCTGCCCTGTGTCGTTGCCATCAACCGCTTCCCCACCGATACCGAAGCCGAGCTCAAGCTGATCGAAGAAAAGTGCAAGGCTATGCATGTCAATGTTGCGCTCAGCGAAGTCTGGGCAAGGGCGGCAAGGGCGGCATCGAGCTGGCTGAAGAGGTCGTTCGTCTGTGCGAAGAGCCCAACAACTTCAAGTTCTGCTACGAATCCGAAATGCCTCTGGCCGACAAGATCCGTTCCATTGTCTGGAAGCTCTACCACGGCGAAGGCGTCGACTTTACCCCCACCGCTTCCCGTCAGCTCAAGCAGTTGGAAGAAATGGGCTTTGGCCATATGCCCGTCTGCATGGCCAAGACACAGTACAGCTTCTCCGATAACCAGAAGCTGCTGGGCGCGCCCGAAAACTTCACCATCACCGTCCGCCAGCTCAAGGTATCTGCCGGTGCAGGCTTTGTTGTTGCTCTGACCGGTGATATCATGACCATGCCCGGTCTGCCCAAGGTTCCCTCGGCTGAGAAGATCGATGTCGACGCCGAAGGCAACATCTCCGGTATTTTCTAAGATTACATCCAATTCAACCATACCTAATAAGGCAGGAAAAGAACAATGTCTTTTACCAATGTCACTCTCAATGATTTCGTAGCCCAGCTTTCCACCAAAGCCCCCGTTCCCGGCGGCGGCGGTGCATCTGCCCTGGTCGGTGCCGTCGGCTCGGCACTGGGCTGCATGGTCGGTTCGCTGACCGTCGGCAAGAAGAAGTATGCTGCCGTTGAGGAAGATATCAAAGCGCTGATGGAAAAGAGCCTGGCGCTGCAGGCCGAACTGATGGCCCTCATCGACAAGGATGCCGAAGCCTTCGAGCCTCTTTCCAAGGCCTACGGCCTCCCCTCGGCCACCGACGAGGAAAAGGCCCATAAGGCCGAAGTCATGGCCGTTGTCCTCAAGGATGCCTGCGAAGTTCCCATGGAGATCATGCGCTGCTGCTGCAAGGCCATCGAACTGATCGAAGAATATGCCGCCAAGGGCTCGGTCATCGCCATCAGCGATGCAGGTGTCGGTGCCACCCTCTGTGCTTCGGCGCTGCAGGGTGCATCCCTCAATGTCTTTATCAACACCAAGTCGATGGCCGACCGTGAGATGGCCGAGGCCTTCAATGCCGAAGCCAATGCCATGCTGGACAAGTATGTCCCCATGGCAGGCGAGATCTTCGCCGGCGTCCGCAACCGTCTGAATTAGTCTTTCATTCTCATACAGGAGGTACACCCCAATGGCTGAACTTCTCAAGGGCGCACCGGTCGCCAAGGCCATCACCGCCCAGCTGACCCAGCAGGTCGAAGCCCTGAAGGAAAAGGGCGTCGTCCCCACCCTGAGCATCGTCCGCGTCGGTGAGCGTCCCGACGATATTTCCTATGAAAAGGGCGCCATGAAGCGCTGTGATATGTGCGGCATTGCCGTCAAGAACCATATCCTGCCTGCCGACGCCACCGAAGAAGAGCTGCTGGCTGTTATCGAAGGCATCAATCAGGATGCTTCTATCCACGGCGTTCTGCTCTTCCGTCCCCTGCCCAAGCACATCAATGAGAACCGTGTCTGTGCCGCTCTGGCTCCCGAAAAGGACATGGACGGTATCACCGACGGTTCTATGGCCGGTATCTTCTCGGGCAGCGGCACAGGTTATCCCCCCTGCACCGCCCAGGCCTGCATCGAGATCCTCGACCACTACGGCATCGAGATTACAGGTAAGAAGGCCACCGTTCTGGGCCGCAGCAATGTTATCGGCAAGCCTGTTGCCATGCTGCTGCTCCAGCGTAACGCCACCGTCACCGTCTGCCATACCCGTACAAAGGATCTGACCGGCACCTGTGCCGCAGCTGAGATCCTCATCGCCGCAGCCGGTAAGGCCGGTGTTGTATCGGCAGAACACGTTTCCGAAGGCCAGATCGTCCTCGATGTCGGTATCAATGTCACCGAGGAAGGCAACCTGGTGGGCGATGTCGATTTCACCGCTGTTGAACCTGTCGTACAGGCCATCACCCCCGTTCCTGCCGGTGTCGGTTCGGTCACCACAGCTGTTCTGGCCAAGCATGTTGTCACCGCAGCAGAAAAGACTCTGTAAGCATCATCTGTTTAAGTCCCCATCTGCGTTTGCAGATGGGGATTTTTCTGTTGCATCCTGTATACGGACAATTTATAATGATAACGGTTTGACCAAAATCTTCCGCAAAGGAGACTCCCTATGACCAATCCCAATACCGGAACAGAACGGGCGCTGGAACGCTGGTGTGCCCTTCTGACAGCCGCTCTGCTGCTGGCCGTTCCTTTTGCCGGTCTTTATACCAACGATTTTTCTAATATCCTGCCCGGATTGTGGCGCATCTCCACCTCTCCATCGCCGCTGACCACCGATTATTTCGTATTGGCCGGACTGGGTGCACCCTTTCTCAACGCCGGATTGTGCGGTGCTTTCGTCCTGCTGATGGGTCGCCTGCTTGGCACAAAGTTCAAGCCGGGCATGACGGTGGCCTATATTCTGGTCATCGCCCACTGCTTCTACGGTATGAACCTGCCCACCCTGATGATCGGCACCTTCGGTCTGCTGGCCGGCTGCCGCATCCGCCGTGTATCCATGGCCGATCATCTGAACATGGCGCTGTTCAACGGCTGTCTTGGCCCCTTCTTTGGCGAAATGATCTTCCGCTATACAATGGGCGATGCTTTTGATCCTGCCAACCCCACCGTCTCGCTGGTTGGTGTGGCACTGGCACTGGGCTTCAGCCTGCTCAGCGGCCTGGCCATCCCTGCCATGATGCCCGGCATTAAGAAGATGCACAAGGGGTATGACCTCTACAATGCCGGTATCACCATCGGCCTGCTTTCGGTCTTCCTCTATGGCCTGATGTACCCTTCCTTCGGTCTGGGTCGTCCGGCATCACTTGCTGCACCGCAGCTGCTGCAGTTTTCCAACGGCCGCTCGGCAACTGCATTCCTCAATGGATTTTTCCTGCTGATTTTCGGTATGGCCCTGCTGGTCGGTTGGCTGCAGAACGGCCGCAGCTTCAAAGGCTACGGTGCACTTGTCCGCCACAACGGCTATGAGGCCAACTTTGTCGATGAGTTCGGCACGCCCCTCTGTCTGATCAATATCGGTCTCTACGGCCTCTTCATTCTGTCCTATATGAATCTGATGGCCGCCATGCCCGGTGCTGCCGGATTCACCGGCCCCACCTGCGGCGTTACCTTTGCCGCGCTGACCTTCGTTGTCCTTGGTCAGGAACCCGGCGATGTCTGGCCCATGATGATCGGTTATTTTCTGATGGGTGGCCTCTATGCTGCCGTCAATGGCAGTGAAACTGTCCTCATTTCCACCCAGCCCTATATCAATTCCTTCGCCTTTGCCACCGGCCTCTGCCCCATTGCAGGCAAGTATGGCTGGAAATGGGGTGTACTGGCAGGCTTCATCTGTGCCGCTATCTGCCCCCTCATTACACCGCTGCACGGTGGTCTCATGCTCTTCAACGGCGGCTTCTGCGCCGGCATCACAGCCATGATCCTGGTTCCTATTCTGGAATATGTTGAAGAGAATAAAGCCTAACCGCACCAAAAAAGCTCCCTCGATCGAGGGAGCTTTTTCTGTAATAGGATATTTTAGTTTTCTTCTGTCAGGAAGTCGTAAGCCGCCTGCGCATAGAAAGCTACGCCGGTTGCAAAGGCTTCTTCTTCATCCCCACGAAATGTTCCATTTCGCAGGGACCCCTTTATATTTTATAGATTTACGGCAAATGAATTGCCGCAAATCTTCCGCGCCATTCTGCCGACGCGGATCGTCTAAGAAGATGCCACTCTATATTTTAGTTTTCTTCTGTCAGGAAGTCATAAGCCGCCTGCGCATAGAATGCAACGCCGGTTGCAAAGGCTTCTTCTTCGACATAATAGTGGTCGCTGTGGCCGGGGTAATTGCCGCCTGCACCCAGGCTGAAGAATGCACCGGGAACGATCTTGGTATACTCGGCAAAGTCCTCGCCGCCCATGGTGGGTGTATCCAGCTCGACCAGATCGGTGACCTTGCGTGCCGAAGCCATGCCCTTTTCGACCATCTTGGGATCGTTGACCAGAACATTGGTCAGGATCTGATACTCGACCTCGGCTGTGCAGCCGTAAGCGGCAGCGGTCTGCTCTGCGATGCGCTTGAGAACGCCGGGGATGGCATCGTGGACTTCGGGATCGATGGAACGGATGGTACCTTCCAGCTCGGCATAGCCCGAAACGATGTTGAATCTGGAGCCGGAATGGAAAGAACCAACGGTGACAACCAGGGGAACCATGGGGTTAAACTCACGGCTGACCATGGTCTGGAGTGCCATGACCATAGCAGCACCGCAGACGGTAGCATCGCGGCCCTTGTGGGGACCGGCACCGTGACAGGCAGCACCGTGGATCTTGATGACATAACGGTCGGCGGCCGCATGGTGGGGGCCTGCAGAAGATGTCAGCATGTGAGCTGTCTTCTGTGCGCCGATATGAACACCATAGATGCCGTCAACGCCTTCCAGGCAGCCCTGCTGGATGGCCAGGGTCGCACCTGCACCGACTTCCTCGGCAGGCTGGAAGATAAAGCGGACAGTACCGGCAAACTGATCCTTGATGGAGTTGAGGACCATGACCGAACCCAGCAGCATGGAAGCATGGGTATCGTGGCCGCAGGCATGCATCATACCGGGAACCTGGCTTGCATAAGGCAGGCCGGTCTCTTCCTGGATGGACAGCGCATCGATATCACCGCGGAGGGCAACTGTCTTACCGGGGCCCTTGGTGCCGTGAACTTCGGCGATAACGCCGGTAGGCTCGATCAGACGGTAAGGAACGCCCAGCTCATCCAGAGCGGCGGCGATCTGCTTGGTGGTACGGAACTCCTGCAGAGAGGGTTCGGGATTCATATGGAGGTCACGGCGGAAGGCGACAACCTTCTCCTGTACTTCATTGGCCAGTTTCTTGAAATCCATGATAGTTTCACTCACTTTCTCAGGTTTGCGGCAGGATGTCTGCCTGTTTTCGCTGCCTTTATGATAGCACCAATTTATTATCATGTAAAGAAAACAAGAGATATTTATAGGCTATTTTAAAGAAACATCTCTCCTTGTGCAAACAAAAAAATCCCCACTCTTTCGAGTGGGGATCATAAAACTTATTTTGCGTAATCGACGGCGCGTGTCTCGCGGACAACGTGAACCTTGATCATGCCGGGGTAGCTCAGCTCGTTCTCGATCTTAACCGAGAGTTCGCGAGCCAGCAGAACCATATCTTCGTCCTTGACCTCTTCGGGCTTGACGATGATGCGGACCTCGCGGCCGGCCTGGAATGCAAAGCACTTGTCGACGCCCTTCATGCCGCCGGCCAGCTCTTCCAGCTTCTCCAGACGCTTGATGTAGGCTTCGAGATTTTCGCGGCGTGCACCGGGACGTGCAGCAGAGATGGCGTCGGCAGCCTGGACCAGGCATGCGACAACAGACTCAGCTTCAACATCGCCGTGGTGTGCCTGGATGGCATGGATGACATCCTGGCTCTCGCGGTACTTCTTGGCAATATCAACACCCAGGTTGACATGGGAACCTTCCATCTCATGTGTGACGGCCTTGCCGATGTCATGCAGCAGACCTGCACGCTTGGCCATGGTGACATCTGCACCCAGCTCGGCAGCCAGCAGACCGGCGATGTGGGCAACTTCGATGGAGTGGTTGAGGACATTCTGTCCGTAGCTTGTGCGGTAACGCATACGACCCAGCAGCTTGACGATCTCGGGATGTACGCCGTGGATACCGACTTCGAAGAGAGCCGATTCACCGGCCTTCTTGATGACGCTCTCGACCTCAACGCGAGACTTCTCAACGGTCTCCTCGATGCGGGCGGGATGGATGCGGCCGTCCAGGATCAGCTTTTCAAGGCTGAGGCGGGCGATCTCGCGGCGGACGGGATCGAAGCTCGACAGGGTGATGGCTTCGGGGGTATCGTCGATGATGAGGTCAACACCGGTCAGGGTCTCGAGGGTACGGATGTTGCGGCCCTCACGACCGATGATGCGGCCCTTCATTTCATCGTTGGGCAGGGGAACGACCGATACGGTAGCTTCGCTGACGTGATCGGCGGCGCAGCGCTGGATTGCCAGAGAGATGATCTCACGAGCCATCTTGTCGCCATCTTCCTTGAGCTGACGCTCAATGTCCTTGATCTTGATGGCCGCGTCATGACGGGCATCTTCTTCGACCTGGCTGATGATCAGCTTCTTGGCTTCATCAACGGTCAGACCGGAGATCTTTTCCAGCATTTCCATCTGGCTCTTCTTGACTTCACGAATTTCTTCCTGAAGTTCTTCGTTTTCCTTGATCTTGCGATTGAGCTTTTCTTCCTTCTTCTCCAGAACTTCGTTCTTGTGATCAAGAGCTTCTTCCTTCTGGGTCAGACGGCGTTCCTGCTTCTTCAGGTCCTGATTGCGTTCCTTTGTCTCGCGTTCAAACTCTGTCTTGGCACGGTAGATTTCTTCCTTGGCTTCGACCAGCGACTCACGCTTCTTGGCCTCAGCGCCCTTTATTGCTTCATTGATGATGCGTGTAGCTTCATCTTCAGCACTTCCGATCTCTTTCTCAGCGATATTCTTACGATAAAGATATCCCCCGAGTGCACCAAGCACAGCGCCCACAAGCACGAGGATGATCCATACGACTGTGTTCACTTGCTTTTCCTCCTTAGGGTGGGTAAAACGTACTATTAAGATAACAATGCTTCATCGACCACATTGGCCCATTATGCAATATAACTTAACATATTATATAATACCTTTCCACAGGGGGAATGTCAAGGAAAAACAGGCCCTATCTCATGCAAATTTTACACAGCTGTGTATAAAAATCATCTGCCTTATTATCTACTTTGCAAAGACATGTTTACCGATCACGGCAATGGTCTCTCTCGAGAAAATCCACGAACTGGTGGATTTTGCCGGATTATAATAGTAGATGGCACCGCCCGACGGATCCCATCCGTTCATGGCATCCCGTGCCGCCCGACGGCACTGTTCTTCCGGCTCCAGATTGAACTGACCATCAGACAAAGCCGTGAAAGCACCCGGCTGGTACAGTACCCCGGCGATGGAATTGGGGAAGGATGGATGCTTGACCCGGTTGAGGATGACGGCGCCAACAGCCACCTGTCCCACATAAGGCTCCCCCCTTGCTTCGGCCGAGATCATCTTTGCCAGCAGATAGAGGTCATCCTGCTGTCCGGCCCCGGCCGCCGAAGTCCCGGTGGCCATGCCCAGCGCCTTCTGGGTAGCCTTGCCGCAGATGCCGTCGGCGGTCAGGCCGTTTTTCTTCTGAAATGCCTTGACGGCTTTAACCGTTTCATTGCCGTAGATGCCATCCACCGCACCGTCATAGTAGCCCCACCGCTTGAGTTTCTGCTGAATGGTGCGTACAGCTTCGCCCGAAGAGCCTTTGCGATAGGTGGCGGCCGAAACCGGGATGGCGGCCAGCCCTGCCAACAGCAGTACCGTCAGCAGAAGAAGCACCATCCGCCGTCTTTTATTTTTATCCTGTTCCATAAATGATCCTCCATTGGATTTTCTCTTAGTTTGTGCTATACTTAATTTGTTATACGTTCTTTTGGTACAGATGCCAAAGAACCACACAGGAGGACTTTTTTTGCGTCACCAGAATTATCTTTTCCCAGGTCATCCCATCATCCAGGACGACCGATATTTTAAATTATCTCAGGACAGCGTTGTACTTTCTTCCTTTGCAAAGGTCAGAAAGAAAGAACGCCTGCTGGACCTTGGCTGCGGCATCGGTGTACTGACCCTGCTCATGCTGCTGCGCTGCCCGGGCAGCCGTGCCACCGGTCTGGAGATCACCGAAGGCGCCGCCGAACTGGCCCGCGAAAACCTGGCCCTCAACGGCATGGAAGACCGCGGCGAGATCCTGACAGGCGACCTGCGCGACTTTCCCAAGCACCTCTACGGTGCATACGATGTCTGCATTTCCAATCCTCCCTATTTCGATCCCAACCGAGGCTTTTCTTCCCAGACCGATATTTTAGCCACTGCCCGCAATGAAAAAAGCGGCGATATCTGGGATGTCTGCCGTACCGCCGGTCAGGCACTCAAATGGGGCGGCCGCTTCTATGTCTGCTATCCCCCTGTCCGCATGGCCGACCTGCTGGAAGCCCTGCGTACTGCCAAACTGGAACCCAAGACCCTGCGCCTGGTCTTTCCCGACGAAAGCCACGCTCCCTGCCTGGTCATGGTGGAAGCCCGCAAAGGCGGCGGTGCAGGCCTCAATATCCTGCCCAGCCTGATCATATCCCGCGACGGGCAGAAAACCGACGAATTCAAACGTATTTACCAACTGGAGGAACCTACAGATGCAAGGTAAGTTATATGTTGTCGCCACGCCCATCGGCAATCTGGGCGACTTTTCTCCCCGCGCCGTTGAAACGCTGGCTTCGGTCGACTTCATCGCTGCTGAAGATACCCGTGTCGGCGCCAAATTGCTCAACAAGTTCGAGATCAAAAAGCCCCAGGTCAGCTATTTCGAACACAATAAGCGCCAGAAGGGCCAGTATATTGCCGAACGCATCCTGGCCGGTGAAAACTGCGCCATCATCACCGATGCCGGTACCCCTGCCATCTCCGACCCCGGTACCGATCTGGTCGATATCTGCCGTGATATGAACATCGAGGTCGTATCGGTCCCCGGCCCCAGCGCCATCATCACCGCCCTGTCGATCTCGGGCATGGAATGTGGTCGCTTCTGCTTTGAAGGTTTCCTTTCCACCAATAAGAAGAGCCGCGTTGAGCATCTCAAGGAAACTGCCCGTGAAAAGCGCACCATGATCTTCTATGAAGCACCCCACAAGCTGCTCCGCACTCTGGAAGATATGCTGGAATACTATGGCGACCGTCCCATCGCCCTCTGCCGCGAACTGACCAAGCTCCATGAGGAGGTCGTCCGCACCACCCTGTCGGAAGCCATCACCCGATATACCGAGAACTCTCCCAAGGGTGAATTCGTCCTCATCATCGGCGGCTGGAAGCCCACCGAGGAAGAGCTCAACGAAGGCGTTCCCACCACCGAGATGCTGCTGGCCGAAGTTGCCGCTCGTGTAGAGGATGGCGAAAAGCTCTCCTCGGCTGTTAAAACGGTAGCTCAGAAGTATGGTGTTTCCAAAAATGCCCTGTACAAGGCTGCACAGGACATGGAATAGTACCAACTTCCAAAATTTCTCTGCTTTTTCTATATTTTCCCACCTTTTCCTATTGACATTATCTTACAATTCATTTACAATTTGAGTGTAGGTAGTTCTACATAAAAAATGGAAAGGTGATGCTGATATGAAATCGACAGGTATTGTAAGAAAAGTAGACGAGCTGGGTCGTATCGTTCTTCCCATCGAGCTGCGCCGTACCCTCAACATCGAGCTTCGTGATCCCGTAGAGATCTACGTTGACGGCCAGTCGATCGTTCTCCGCAAGCATGAGCCCACTTGTGTCTTCTGCGGCGGTTCCAAGAAGGTTGTAACCTTCAAGGGTAAGAACGTCTGTGCCGCCTGCAAGCAGGAACTGCTGAGCGAAGGCAACTAAGAGACACTCCTTTTAAATATCGTCCACAGGAACACCGAAAGGTATGCGCTTTCGGTGTTCTTTTCTGTTTTTCTCCCCCTCTGCCAACAAACCCTTTGCGGCTTTGCAAAAATATGCTATAATCGTGGGCAGAGTTTATTTATCCCGGGCAAAAGCCCACAAGAAAGGATTCCCAATCATGGCAAAAAATACAAACTTCACCCCTTCCCTCGTCCCCGGCAAAAAGCGTAAAGGCCTCTCCTTCTGGCGCACCATTTTCAGAAAGAAGTCGGACAACGGCTTTTACAGCGCTGTTCGCAACGACAACAAGGTCTCCCTCCTTTGGATCGAAGCCAACCAGTTTGGCAAGACCAGCTGCTATCCCGGTGTTCTGATCATCGACGGCGTTGAATATGCATGGGCCGATGGTCTGAGCAACAAGGCCAAGAAGTACAACAACCGTCTGTGCGAAATGTGGAACGAAGTTGTCGATCCTCAGCGTATCCAGACCGAATACACCCTCTACGAACTGACCAGCGAGCAGTTCTTCCGTGATTTCGGCCCTGCCCAGGACCGTGTTATGCGCGAGCTCTTCCTGCCCAAAGAAAAAACAGAAGAAGCTCCTGCAGAAGAGGAAGCAACCAACACCGAAGAGTAATTCCACAGGCTGTGGAATTGTAACCCTTTCGTAATTGCTATCTGCCTCTGTTTTATTATATAATCAAGCTGAAAAAATGTCGGATCCGCGCAGATTCTGTCTGCCGCAGATTCCCAAAATCGGAGGTAAAACATTGAGCAACTATAAACATTCTGCCCCTGCAAAGCCCAGAAAACGCAGTGCTCTGGCCGGTGCGGCCATCCTGTTGACCATTGCCACCGTCCTTTGCTTTGTCTTTATGGGCAAGAGCAATAAAATCAGTGATGTTGTCGTTCTGGATAATGTGCTGACCGACCTGGACCGCGACGGTCTGCAGGGTGCTGTCGAGCGCATCATCGACCAAAATCCCATCGCCGAGGAGATCGGTATCTTCTTCCTGAACGAAACCTATACCCTCAAGTCTGAGCAGATCGGTCTGACCTATGATGCCGAAGCCATGACCGAAAATGCATGGAAGGCCGGTCAGCGCTCCTTCTTCGAGCGCCTGTTTGGCAATCATGAGACTCTGTCCGAGGCCCAGTCTGCCATCAAGTGGGATGAAGCCAAGCTGCAGAGTGTCCTGGCCGAAGCTGCTGCCGAACTGAGCCGCAGCGCCACCACTTTCTCCTATGAGATCAACGACGACGCTACCGTCACCGTCACCAAGGGCGGCGATGCTGTCACCGTTACCGATGCCGATATCGCAGCTGCCCTGGAGCCCAAGCTGGAAAAGATGGACTATTCCGATATCGTCCTCCCTGCCGCTTCGGGCCACGCCGATATCGATTTTACAGCCCTCAAGCTGGAGATCGACCGTGAGGCGCGCAACCCCATGCTCGACCTGGAAGCCGACCGCACAGGCAACACGATTCTGCCTGCCGAGCGCGGTGTAGAGATGGATATCGCCGCTGCCAAGAAGGCCTATGAGTCTTCGGGCAATGACGATACCTTCACCTTCCCCATCACCTTCATCGAGCCTACCATTTCCATGGAAGCGTTCCAGAAGAACCTCTTTGCCCATACCCTCAGCTCCAAAACATCTACATTTAACGCAAGCCTCAAGGGTCGTACCACCAACGTCAAACTGGCCTGCGACTTCTGCGATAACATCATCCTCAATCCCGGCGATGAATTCTCCTATAACGGTGCCGTCGGTCCCCGTACCTATGAGCGCGGCTTCAAGGATGCAACCGTCTATGTCGCCGGTACCACCGAAGAAGGTGTTGGCGGCGGTATCTGCCAGGTCAGCTCGACCATCTATACCGCAGCCCTCCATGCCGACCTGGAGATCACAGAACGTTATAACCACAGCTACACCGTCACCTATGTTCCCCTGGGTGAAGATGCCACCGTTGTCTATGGTGCCAAGGACTTCCGCTTCCGCAACAACACCGATTATCCCATCAAGCTGGATATCTCCTATGGCGCTTCCAGCATGACCGTCAAGATCATCGGTACCAACCTGACCAACAAAACGGTCAAGATGTCGACCACAACTCTGTCCAAGACCCCCTTCGAGACCGTCTACAAGCTGGATGAATCTCTGCCGGTCGACACCACCGAAGTCAAAAACAACGGCTATACCGCCTATACCACAGAAACCTACCGTATCGTTTATGAGAACGGCCAGCAGGTTTCCAAGACTTTTGAGAACAAGAGCGTTTACAAGAAGATGGATAAGGTCATCCTGGAGAATCCCTCCAGTCCCGAGAAGTCGGGCAACTATGTCGCTCCCGAAGGCAGCGCACCTGCCACCGGCACCACAACGACACCCGAAACCCCGACCACACCTTCCACCCCTGTAACACCCGATCCCACGCCCGCCACTCCGACCCCCGATCCTGTCACACCCGATCCCGAGGTCGAGGATGCACTTCCCATCACACCCGGTACATAAGTTCAAAAGCCCTGCAGCAGGTTCTGCAGGGCTTTGTTTTTTGCCTGCATATCCCCCAAATCATTGCTTTTCCCAACGCAATATGCTATATTTGTAATGTTAAGCGAATTACGAGTTTTTTAAAAAAGAAACAACTCATCCACCATCTTCGATGGTCCCCCTTCCCTTACACAGGGAAGGCTCTTTAACAGTAAAAATTGCAAAAGAGGTGCATTTACTATGAATAAAGGCAAGTATTTTATCACCACTGCCATTGCTTACACCTCCGGTAAGCCCCACATCGGCAACACCTACGAGATTGTCCTGGCCGACGCCATCGCGCGTTTCAAGCGTCTCAACGGCTACGATGTGCTGTTCCAGACCGGTACCGACGAGCATGGCCAGAAGATCCAGCTCAAGGCAGAAGAAAAGGGCGTAACACCCCAGGCTTTTGTTGACGATATCGCCGGCCAGGTCCGCAAGATCTGGGATACCATGAACACATCCTACGACATCTTTGCCCGTACCACCGATCCTCACCACAAGGAAGTTGTCCAGAAGATCTTCAAGAAGCTCTATGAAAAGGGCGACATCTACAAGGGCAAGTATGAGGGCTGGTACTGCACACCCTGTGAGTCTTTCTTCACCGACTCCCAGCTGGTCGATGGCAAGTGCCCCGACTGCGGCCGTGAAGTTACACGTGCCAGCGAGGAAGCCTACTTCTTCCAGATGTCCAAGTATGCCGACCGCCTGATGAAGCACATCGAGGACAATCCCCAGTTCATCCAGCCCGAGGCTCGTAAGAACGAGATGGTCAACAACTTCCTCAAGCCCGGCCTGCAGGATCTGTGCGTTTCCAGAACCAGCTTCACATGGGGCGTTCCTGTTGAGTTTGACCCCAAGCACGTCACCTACGTCTGGATCGACGCGCTGAGCAACTATATCACCTTCCCCGGCTTTGATCCCGATGGCAACCACGGCGAACTGTACAACAAGTACTGGCCCGCCAATGTCCACCTGATCGGTAAGGACATTTTGCGTTTCCACACCATCTACTGGCCCATCATCCTGATGGCGCTGGATATTCCCCTGCCCAAGCAGGTCTTCGGCCATCCCTGGCTGCTGGTCGGCGACGGCAAGATGAGTAAGTCCAAGGGCAACGTTCTGTATGCCGATGACCTGGTCGACCTCTACGGCCTGGATGCCATCCGCTACTACCTGCTCCACGACATCCCCTTCGCTGCCGACGGTGTCATGACCCACGAGCTGATCATCGAGCGTACCAACGCCGACCTGGCCAACATCCTGGGCAACCTGGTCAACCGTACCATCACCATGACCCACAAGTACTTCGGCGGCAAGATCGGCGTTCTCTCCGAGAAGGATGCCATCGACGACGAGCTGATCGCGCTGGCGCTCGAGACCCCCAAGAAGGTCGAAGCCAAGATGGACGAGCTGAAGGTCGCCGATGCTATTTCCGAGATCTTCACTCTGCTGCGCCGTGCAAACAAGTACATCGACGAGACTACACCCTGGGTTCTGGGCAAGGACGAGAGCAAGAAGGCTCGCCTGGATACCGTTCTCTACAACCTGCTGGAGACCATCCGCATCGCCGCTACTCTGCTCTTCCCCTTCATGCCCCACACCGCTGAGAAGATCTTCCAGCAGCTGAACCTGCAGATGGGTCAGTGGGAATCCCTGGAGCAGTTCGGTCTGATTCCCCAGGGTCACGAAGTCGGCACAGCTGAGATCCTCTTCGCACGTCTGGACGCTGCCAAGAAGATCGAAGAAGTCGAAGCCTTCTACAAGGCTCGCCAGGAAGCTGAGGCTCCCAAGAAGGCTGACATGCCCGAGGTCCCCGAAGTTCCCGAGATCGTCATCGATGACTTCGCCAAGGTCCAGCTGCGTGTTGCCAAGGTTATCAACTGCGAAAACGTTCCCAAGTCCAAGAAGCTGCTGCGCTTCGACCTGGATCTGGGTGACCACAAGCGCCAGGTCCTGTCGGGTATTGCCCAGTACTACAAGCCCGAAGATCTGATCGGCCACAATGTCGTCATCGTCGCCAACCTCAAGCCCATTAAGATGATGGGTCTGGAAAGCTGCGGCATGATCCTGTCGGCCAAGTGCGGCGAGAATGACCTGCGCGTCATGCTGGCCGACCACGCCGAACCCGGCGCTGTTCTGGCCTAATCGGTTATGAACCTGTTTGATACCCACGCCCATTACGACGACAAGCGATTTGCGGAAGACCGCTATGAACTGCTGGCTTCCCTTCCCGGTCAGGGCGTAAAATACATCACCAACATCGGTTGTGATCTGGAAACTTCCCGCAACACCATCGAGCTGTGCGAGCGCTTCCCCCATGTCTTCGGTGCCGTTGGTTTTCATCCCCACGAAGCCAAAAGCATGAGCGATGAAGCGCTGATGGAGATCGAAAAAATGCTGGCCCACGATAAGGTCAAGGCATTGGGTGAGATCGGCCTCGATTATCACTACGATTTCTCCGAGCGCGATGTCCAGCGTGAGGCCTTTGCCAAGCAGCTGGAAGTCGCCAAGGCCCACAAGATCCCCGTTGTCATCCACGAGCGCGAAGCCTGCAAGGATGTCCTGGATATTCTGCGTGCTTCGGGAGTGCGTGACGGCGTTGTCCACTGCTTCGGCGGCAGCAAGGAAACTGCCCGCGAGCTGCTGGATATGGGCTTCCATATCTCCTTCACCGGTGTAATCACCTTCGACAATGCCCGCAAGGCACTGGAGGTCGTCCCCTATATCCCGGCCGACCGCATTATGGTCGAGACCGACTGCCCCTATCTCACCCCCATCCCCTTCCGCGGCAAGCGCAACCATTCGGGTTATCTGCGCTATACCGTCGATAAGATGGCCCAGCTGCGCGGCATCTCTTTTGATGAGTGCGCTCAGCTGACCTTTGAGAATGGCGTCCGGTTCTACGGCATCCACGAATAATCATCCGAACCGGGCTGCTCATGCAGCCCGGTTTTTGCTTAAAATAAAAATCACTATGATATATAGCCTTCCCCCACGGGGAAGGTGGCGCTCGTCAGAGTGACGGATGAGGGCGGCCTTTTGGCCGTATTTAATATGCCCTAACGGGCACACTCATCCACCACTAAAGTGGTCCCCCTTCCCTCAAAGGGAAGGCTTTTGCAATAGCTTCATCTTATCTTGAACTCCACTTCCTAAAACGAGGTACTTTCTATGAATAACAACAAGCGCATCTGTGACTATGGCTTTACCGTTGGCACCATGCCCAAAGGCCCCCTCAACAAAATCACCGACGTTCCCGGCGTCACCGTCGGACACTGTACCATCGATACCACCGAAAATAAGACCGGCGTTACCGTCATTCTGCCCTGCGAGGACAATCCCTTTGCCCGTAAGCTGACCGCTGCCGCCTTTGTCCACAACGGCTTCGGCAAGACCCAGGGCATCCCCCAGGTGGAAGAACTGGGTACCCTTGAAACCCCCATCGCCCTGACCAACACCCTCAACATCGGCAAGGTCCACGATGCTATGGTGGGCTATATGCTCGACCGCTGCGAGAAAGAGGGCGTAAAATGTACTTCGATCAATCCCGTTGTCGGCGAATGTAACGACTCGATTCTGAATAAGATTGCTGTAAGGGCTGTCGAAGCCCACCATGTACAGGCCGCCATCGAAGGTGCCTGCAAGGATTTTGAAGAAGGCGATGTGGGCGCAGGCAAAAGCACCGTCTGCTTTGGCCTCAAGGGCGGTATCGGTTCTGCCTCCCGTCTGGTCACTGTTGGCGAGAAAACCTATACCATCGGTGTACTGGTTCAATCCAACTTTGGCGCCACCGAGACCTTCACCCTTTGCGGCAATCACATCGGCCCTATGCTCAAGGAGAAGATCACCCCTGCCGACCTCGACCGCGGCTCCATCATGATGATCGTCGGCACCGATCTGCCGGTTTCCGACCGCCAGCTCAAGCGCATCATCCGCCGCTGTGGTGTCGGCCTCAGCCGTACCGGTTCCTTTATGGGCCATGGCAGCGGTGACGTCATGCTGGGCTTCACCACCGCCAACCGCATCGAGAGTGAACCCCAGAGCGGCATCCAGGCCATCGAGATCCTGCAGGAATCC
>JAFYOK010000057.1 GCA_017560175.1 Clostridia bacterium
GGATGTCCGTGTCATGATGACCATTTCGGCGCTGCTCAGCGGCGGCTCTTTCCTGCTCCAGTCGATGGTGCAGAATCTGTGGCAGTATTATCTGACCGCCCCTCTGCTGGGTCTTGGCGTTGGCATGGGCAGCTTTATGATTATCACGGTCATCATCAACAACTGGTTTGAAAAGAATAAGGGCCTGGTCATCGGCATCACCCTCAGCATCAGCAGCGTGGTCGGTATTATTATGAATCCCGTTCTTAATCGCGTCATCGAGGACTACAGCTGGCGCGTGGCCAACGGCATCAAGGGCGGCATCATCCTGTGCACTATCCCTCTGGTATGGGCGTTCATCCGCCTCTATCCCCACGAAAAGGGCTCGGTGGCCTGGGGTGCAGGCGAAACTGCAGCAGAGCATGGACAGGCACAGAAGACCGAGCCTGTCGACATTTCCACACGTGAGATCTTCCGCTCGATCCCTTTCCTGATGATGGTGGCCTTTTCCTTCCTCTTTGCCGTCTGCATGAGTCCTTCGGGTCATCTGCAGAACATCGCCTTGTCGGCCGGATTCACTTCGGCAGCCGGTGCCATGATGGTTTCGGCCTATATGACCGGCGAGTTCATCGGCAAGCTGGGTCTTGGCTGGCTCAATGACAGATACGGTATCAACCGTGCCGTTTATATGGTCACATCGCTGGGCATCGTGGGCATTATCGGCCTGTTCTTCGTGGGCAGCTTCGGCCCCGGATTCGGTCTGCTGTGCGCTCTGCTCTTCGGCCCCATGACAGCCACCACATCGGTTGGCTTTACATTGATCGCCAACAATACCTTTGGTCCTCGCCGCTATCCCCGTTATTATCCTTATATGTCCATGGCTTCGACAGCCGCCTTCTCGGTAGGTTCGCCGCTGCTGGGCTATATCTTCGACTTCACGGGTTCGTGGAATGCAGCTTATATCATGGTTCTGTGCGGTCTGAGCATTGCATTGGTTCTGCTGACCGTCAGCACCAAGCGCATGGCAGCCGAGGAAAACGCCGAATAAATACAGAGATATATTATAAAGCCGCCTTCGGGCGGCTTTTCTTTGTCAGAATGCTTTGAAAAGCTAATAATATGTTGAAAAAAGGGACAAGTTGTGCTATGCTTAAAATGCGAAAATGTGGATTTGGAGGAATTATTTTATGAGAATCGATCCCAAAACCCTTACAAAAAAACAGAAAATGTATCCCTGGGTGGTCATGGCGGCCTGCTGCCTTTACATGGCAGGCGGCATCGGTATCGGCACCAACTGCACCGGTGTTTTTATGCGCCCTGTTGCCGATGCGCTGGGCGTAGGCATCGGCTCGGTTTCCATCTATGGTATCGTTCTTAATATTGTCAATGCCCTTATGTCTCCCTGGGTCGGCCGTGCCATCGGCCGCATCGACATCCGCAAGCTGATGACGGTGGGTACAGGTCTGATCGGCGGCGCATTTCTGCTGCTGAGCATGACACAGAATCTGCTTTTTGTCTATGCCGGCGGTGCGCTGGTCGGTGCAGGTGTCAGCATGGGTACATTTATGGCCATCACGGTCATCATCAACAACTGGTTCATCAAGAATAACGGTCTGGTCATGGGCATCACCATGAGTACTTCCAGCCTGGTCGGCATCATTGCCAATCCGGCGGTCAACTGGATCATCGAGCATTTCGGCTGGCGCATTGCTTATGCCGGTATGGGCGTACTGATCCTTTGCACCATTCCTCTGGTATGGATCTTCATCCGTATGTATCCCGACCAGAAGGGCACCATCGCCTGGGGCGAAGAGGAACTGCCCGAGCCCGAGGTACAGACCACCATCACCCATCATAAACCCATGGAAGAGCAGAAGATCGACCTGCGTCATCCTGCGCTGCTCTCCATTCTGGCCTTCGTATTCGTTCTGCCTTTGGCCAACAGCCATTCGGGCTATTTCCAGAACGTCGCCCTGTCCTATGGATTCTCGGCAGCACTGGGCGCATCCATGATCTCGGCCAGCCTTGCAGGTGAGTTCATCGGCAAGCTGGGCATCGGTTGGCTCAGCGACCGCATGGGCATCAACAAGACCATTGCGCTGGTCACAGGTATGGGCGCAGCCGGTCTGATCGGTCTGCTCTTTCTGAACGGCCGCCCGGCATGGTATGCGCTGGTCTGTGCCCTGGTCTATGGCCCCATGCAGGCCATCGGCACCATCGGCTATCCCCAGATCATCCGCAACAATTTCGGTGCCAAGTTCTATCCGCTTATCTATCCCTATATGTCCATCGCAGGTACCATCTCTTCCTCGCTGGCATCGCCCACCTATGGCTATATCTATGATGCCACAGGTACATTTGCATCTACTTTTATTATTGCCCTGGCCGGTCTGGCCATCGCCCTGGTTCTGCTGGTCGTCTGTGAAAAGACTGCCGCGCAGATGAAGAAGTAAAAAGAGAAACCAATCAAATTAGGGGGTTACACCTTGTCCGAACTGTATGTAGAAAAGTACATTAAGGATGAATCCAGACCTTGGCTGGTCTTCCTGCATGGATTTGGCGGAAGCACAAAGATGTGGAAGCGACAGATCGAGCAGTTTAAGGAAAATTACAACCTGTTTGTCGTCGATCTTCCCGGCCATGGACAGTCGACCGATGGCATCAAGCATAAGCATATCCATAAGTTTGAAAAGATTGCAGATATCGTCGTCGATACCCTCAGAAAGCACGGCATCGAGAAGGCTACCTTCATGTGCGTTTCGCTGGGCAGCCTGATTTTTGCAGGTATCTTTAAGAAATACCCCGAAATGGTGGAAAAGGCCGTTCTGTGCGGCGCCGTATCGGGCATCAATGTTCTTTCTCATACGCTGCTGGGTTTTGTCAATGCCATCAAGGGTATGCTGCCCTATATGGTCATCCTCAAGCTCTTTGCCTATATCATGATGCCTTTTAAGGATCACCAAAAGTCCCGCGACTTTTTTATCAGCAGCGGCAAACAGCTGGGCAGAGCCGAGTTTATGGCATGGTTCTCGCTGGTCGTCCACGATATGAATGCGCTGAAGAATCTGAAAGGCTTGAAGGACAAGGTATTGTTCATCACCGGCAGCGAGGACTTTATCTTCATTTCCGGCGTAAAGAAGAAGTACAAGGAGCTCAAGGAGTCCAAGTTGGCCATCCTCAAGCGCTGCGGCCATGTCTGCAACATTCAGAAGTCGAAGGAATTCAATCAGATCGCGTTGGACTATATCGACGAAAGCTACGCAGAAAAATAAAATGAAATAACAGAAAAGGCCACCCAACGGGTGGCCTTTTTTCATGGGTATAATCTTATGCCTGTGCTGCAAAGCTGGGGCAGTCGAGGGTTTCCTTGATGCGGGCGCGGAGATCGGCACCGCTGAGGGTCTCGATCTCAAAGCCTTCGGGGCTCATGGAGAAGGAGATATTATCGTACATGCCGGCGCAGAAAATCAGCTCCAGAGAAGCGCCCATGCGGTTCTCGCCGGTCAGCTCGAAGGCTTCCAGCAGAACGAGGGAATCATAGAGCAGGAAGTTGCGGGCAAAGAGCAGGTAATCGGAAGTCAGCTGCCACTTGCCTTCGACTTCGGCAGCCTTGATGCAGCCCTTTTCTTCCAGAACGGCCAGCAGGCCGGGCAGGGTTTCTGCCTGGGGCATTTCAACGCCGCAGTTACCGGCAAGGCCATAGACCAGGCCATTGATGAAGCGGGAGGTCAGCTGGGTGATGACTTCTTCCTGGGAGAAGTGCAGGTCGACGCCCTGGCCGGTCAGATAAGCGTTCATGGCGCGGGTACGGCACAGGTCGATGCAGGCCAGCAGCATGAGGGTGGCAGGAGCCGACAGAGTGATGTGCAGATCGGCATTCTTGATGGAAGCGGCCGACAGGAAGTCGCCCATGACATCGAGGACAGGCTGAGAATCGCCCTCCAGAGGGGTGATGACCAGACCGTTGCCATTGCTTTCACCGAGGGTCAGCTTATTGGCGCTGGCATAGGTGTACTTTTCCAGCATGGCAAAGGGCTTCTGGACGATCATACGGGCGCAGCGCTCGGGAGCCGACAGAGGCAGCAGCAGACGGGCAGCTTCTTCGGTCAGCTTGCCATTCTGAAAGATGCCCTTTTCTTCCAGCGTCTGAGCTTCGGTGCCGGTCAGTTCCTTTTTATTGTTGACAAAGGGGCTCATGGGGTTGGTCTTGGCGAAAGAATCGGCCAGGAAGGTGATCTCGGTAGGGGTCAGATGCATGATGTTCTCCTTTTTATTTAAAGATAATGTGAAGCAGCGTACCCCATTATCTTAGCAGATTTGGCGAAAAATGAAAAGCCCCGGAAGATCCGGGGCTGTGGCTTAGCTTCTGAGGTCGGCGCGGAGATGGTCGGGCTTGAGGAACAGGTCGAGGCCATCGTGGATGGAGCGGACGAAGATATCGGCATGGGACAGCAGCGCAGCACACATGCCTTCTTCCAGCAGTACGGCGACGGCCAGGTCGGCGGCATCGAACATGGGGATGTCGTTGAAGCCGTTGCCATAGCAGGCCACACCGCCCTGCAGATTGCGGACGATCTCTTCCTTGCAGCTGCCGGCGTCGGGGCGAGGGAAGGTATGGACGGTCAGGGGCAGGTGGGCGCACTGGGCGCGGACGGTGCCGTAGGTGTCGGCCGTCAGAACATGAATATCCACCAGCTTGCTCAGCGCCTCGATGGGCGCCTCCAGGCCGGGGATGAGGGTACCATCGACAGCGATGGTGCCGTTATAGTCAAGCACGATATGGCTGATCTCCAGAGTCTCGCGGCCGGGGATCTCGATGCGGATCATAAATATTGCCTCCTTGTGGGTGATGGCATCACAGTAGCATAGTTTAAGAAAAATGTCCAATCGGTTTTGCAAATAAAGGCACAGACAAAACAAGACCCCCGGGGGTAACGGGGGTCTTGTTCCTGTTTTTTGCAAAACATCTGTTATACGGGGGGGATTAAAGAGAGGGATTTTCTGCAGGTTCATCATAGCACAGGACAAGAACGAAAGTGTGTATGGACTGTGAATAGTCTGTGAATCTTTCCGAGGGCCTTGAAATATTTTTGTGCAAAACAGAAAATCGAACAGATTTTCGTAAAAATTTTAAAAAGTGGGTAGAAATGCGTACAGTTGTTCTGCTATAATGCAGATAAAATAAATCGAACAAAAATCGAACAAAAAGGAAGGAGCGAACGTACAATGACAAATACAGCCAGAAAATTTGAACGCCGCCCGGAACCTGCCCATAAAAAAGATACCCTCCATGCATGGGAACTGACCCCTGCTTCGCTGCAGTCGATCATCCTTTTCCAGAAGGATCGCCTGTCCACCGATATCATGCAGGTCGTGCCCCTCAGCCGCGATTTCCGCCGCGTACTGGTCGACCATGTCCATTTTCTCGGCCGTGAAGCTCGTACCATCCTGTTGCTCCGTATGGCCGTCGCTTTCATCCAGGATGAAGAGCTGCTGCTGGCTCTCTGCGAGCGCAGCGGACAGAAGGCACGCATCGAAGCCCTGCGCCGCGCCCGCCGCGTCGGCAACCGTTTTGCTGCATGGATCCTGGAAGAGAGCCTTGGCGAATATGCCCCCGAAGAAGAGAAGCCCGGCCTGTGGACACGTCTCTTCGAAAAGGCCTGCGGACTTGCCTATTGATGGCCTTTTGTGGTAATCTATTCTCATATCATACCTTTAATATAAGGAGAAAATAGAGATGCCCAAAATCAATCTGACCTCTCCCCATGGCCGCCTGATCCCCTGTGATGTGCGCCTGCATGGAGAGGAGAAGCGTGTATGTATCATTGCCCACGGTTTTGCCAGCTCCAAGGAGAGCTCCACAGCACAGATGCTGCTGGATCATCTGGAAAAGATGGGGCTGGGTGCCGTTGCTTTTGATTTCCCCTGCCATGGCACCAGTATTGCCGACTATAAGGCGCTGACCGTCGATGCCTGCCTGCAGGATATGGCCGCCGTTGAGGCTTATGTCATGGAAGCTGTTCCCGAAGCAGAGATCTGCCACTTTGGTTCCAGCTTTGGCGCTTATATGTCCATCCTGCGTATGGTGCAGGTCGATCAGCCCCGCCGCGCATTCCTGCGCTGTGCTGCCGTTGATATGAATCATGCCTTTGATGATGTTGCCGATGCCATTCAGGTGCAGATCAACCAGCTGGGTTATGCCATCTACGATCCCGGTTTCGGCCCCGGCCTCAAGCTGGATCCTGCCTTTTTCGACAGCCTCAAGGGTCGTTCGGTCTTTGAGATGGAGCTGCCCGAAGGCACAGCCATCGAGATGATCCACGGTCTGGCCGATCCTGTTGTCAAGGTCGAGTCGGCAAAGGCCTATGCCGAAAAGATCGGCTGCCGCATCAACCTCATTCCCGGGGCTGACCACAGTATCGCCACACCCGAAGGCATCAGCACTCTGTTGGAGCGCACCGAGGTCTTCTTTCGCTAAGGGTGGAGGATAAATAGCTATGTTTAAGTTTCCCAAATTAAAACGCAGCCTGGCGCTGACCCTGGCGCTGCTGCTTTCCTTCTCCCTCTTCGGATGTACCACCGAGGAGCTGGAGACCGCAGGGGAGATCATCGGCGCAGTCGCCGAGATCGCCGATGCCGCAATGAACAGCGAAGACAACAGCGGAGATGCCGAAGTGGATGCTGACCTATCGGAAAATCCGATAGATGAACAGCCTGTTTCAGAAGAAACGGATGCCCCGGAGCCGGAAGAAATCCCCGAAAACGAGGCCGAAACACCTGTCGTTCATGTCATCGAGCAGCCCGAAGCCGATGAGCCGGCTATCGACCCCGACGGCATCTATACATCCAAGGAAGATGTTGCCCTTTATCTGTGGACTTACGGCGAACTGCCTGTCAATTTCATGACCAAAAATGAAGCCCGAAAATTGGGCTGGCAAGGCGGCGGTCTGGATGATTATGCTCCCGATATGTGCATCGGCGGCGACAGCTTCGGCAACCGCGAAGGCATCCTGCCCGATACCTATAAATACATCGAATGTGACATCGACACCCTCAATAAAGATCAGCGCGGCGCCAAGCGTCTGGTCTTTTCCAAGGGATGCGAAGTGATCTATTATACCGACGACCATTACGAGAGCTTCGAGCTGCTCTATGGGGAGGAGTAAAAGATGAAGAAAGCCATTCTGGAAGGGGCTTTGCTGGCCGGAGACCGGCAGAAAGCACACCTCCATCTGCAGCGTGCCCTTGATCTGCCCGACTATTACGGCTGTAATCTGGATGCCCTGTATGACTGCCTCAACGATGAGGCCGGACCGCTGGAGATCCTCATTCGCGACTGCGGCAGTATCCCAACCGGCAGCTACGGCACACGCATTGTCGAGACCATCTGCCAGGCCACCCAGGAAGTGGGCGGTCATGTCATTCTGGAATACAGCGTTTCTCAGTATGAAGAGATGGACGAAAGCGACGAATAAATAATGGATTTTAAACGGGAGCACAAGCGTGCTCCCGTTTGCTATTCTACAGAGATGCCTGTATACTATAGACAGATAACAATGAACAGGAGAGCAAGCAAATGAAACGTATAGGTATTCTGCTGATTTGTATACTGATGATGACCGGCGCACTCGGCACCCCGGCACAGGGAGCAGCTGAAAGGATGGATGCTGCCTTTGACACAGCCTATATCCCCTCAAATGCGCTGGAGGCGCGCAATGTGCCGGCGGCCATCTGTATGCAGGTGGGTGACGAGGAGCAGTGGCATACCTTCTACAATCCTGAAACGGCAAAAATGGCACTCGAGCTTTCGGAAGCCAGCTACGGGATCGGGGAAGGCTATGGTTATGGATGGGAACTGACCATGAAGCAATATGGCTATCAGCAGCTGCAGTTTACCGAAAATAATGCGAAATATGCGGAAAAAACCTTTTTACATGGCTATAAAATCATTGAAAATGGTCAAATTCCCATGATGCCCAGAGCGGTCAATGCCATTATCGGCATTCGTCCGATGGAGTATAACGGAAAGACTCGTTATGCCGTAGCAATTGCTTTTCGCGGCACCGACGTAACGGATCCGGAAGATTGGCTGGCCGACCTGAAAGCAATCAGCAACGACGAAGGTTTTCATTTGGGTATGGCCGAGAACGCCGACTTTTTCTGTGACGTCATCGGTGAATCGGTGGAGTTTACAGTGGGTGGCAAAACTTACAGCCTGAACCGGATCATTGAGGAAATGCAGGAGCCCAACAGCAAGTTCTGCATGATTGTCACGGGTCATAGTCTGGGTGGTGGTCTGGCCAATCTGCTGGTTGGACGAAATATGTATAATGCAGGTGTCCATCCTTCCAATGTGGCAGCTTATACCTTTGCAGCCGCTGCAACAGCTCCCGGCAGCTATAAGTATCCTCATGACAATATTTATAACATCATCAATAAAGATGATCTGGTACCCGAGCTGACGGTTGCCATGCATAAGCAGATCGGCAGAAACTTTACTTATCAGCCCGATGATGCCTTCCGTATTGAGCATTACGGTGAGATTGCCGCAGACTATGACGGATTTGACAGTGGATGGTGGCGCACGGTTGGTTTTGCACTGAGTGGATTCAAGCCGCATAATTTGAAAGCGGTCTACCGCCCCATTCTGGAGATCGTTTCGGCAGATATTGCAGAAGGAACCGCAGATGCACGGTCGGATTACTCCTGTTTCAGCACAGCGGGTTATAATAATTTCGGCCTCGGTGAGGCGGTCATCGATCCCTATACCTTCGGCCATTTCACCGATGAAGTCCTCAGCCCGGGTATGCGGTTCGAGGGCGGTGTATTGTGGATGGAGGATGATCTCAACCTGTCCGGCAGCCTGAAGATGAGTGCCCCCGACGATTATCTGCTGGTGGAGGGAGACCTGACCATCAGTGAGGGCAGCACAAACGATGAAAATCACCTGTCGGACGGTACACTGGAGCTACACGGTGATTTTTACACAACGACCGGCGACGGCTATTTTTATCATGCAACCGGGAACCACCGCACCGTCTTTAACGGCAGCGGTGTGCAGACCGTTGCGACCAACGGCAACGACCAAAAGACCTGGTATGCCAACCTGCATATTCATAATCCGAAGATCAATTTTCAGTCAGCCGTTCCCAATTTCCCATTGGGTGAGGATGCCGAACTGACGGACACGAATATACTGACCGTAGGTCATGAGATCGATCTGAATGGCTATACCCTGCAGCAGGCCGGCAGTTTGTCGACACGGACGATGATCATGGACGGCGGTACGCTGGAGGTCGGCAGTCATGCCGATGTGCATACGATTACGATGCTGGACGGCATGATGACGGTTGGCGGTGATCTGGAGGTGCAGAGCTATCTGCCTTTTGCAGATGGCCAGGTTATAGTCGGGGGAGACTGCCGTCTGGAACGCAGCCTTCTTATGCAGGCAGAAGAAGATTATCTGCAGGTTGACGGAGATCTGTTCCTTTGGGCTATGAGCGACCAGGGGATTCCCGATGATCATCTGTCGGCCGGTACGGTCGAGCTTAAGGGCGATCTGGATATTGACGGTTTTGGCACCTGCACGGCCAATGTCTATCGGGAGAGCGGCACCCACAAAACCATTCTCTCGGGCAGCGAGCCGCAGACCATTTGGTTTGCCAGAGCTGGAGGTGATAACCGTTTTGAAAATCTTTGCATCCGTAACCCACAGACACGCCTGTATCATCTCCAAGATGTTGGTCTGGGCGAGGATGCGGTCATCACGCTTGCAGATGGCGGCAATGAAGAGCGCATCTTTATAGAAGGTCTGCTCGATCTGAAAGAACATACGATGACCATCGATACCACGGCATGGACCAATACC
>JAFYOK010000058.1 GCA_017560175.1 Clostridia bacterium
CCCAATGCCTTCGACCGCCTGATGTACGGCACCGACTGGCCGCTGGTCAATATGGCAGAGTACATCGACTTTGTTTCCCGTCTGATCCCCGAGCGCCACTGGGAGGATGTTTTCTACAACAACGCCGCCCGGATCTATAATATCAAGTAAGCCACTCACTTTATCAAAAAGAAGAAAGCCACTTCAGCAGAAGTGGCTTTCTTCTTCTCCCTGCGATAACCTCTGACGCATTGAATAAATCGTCGACTGTGGATTCTCACAGAATACAAAAAGCCGCTGTTCCGAAGAACAACGGCTTATCTTGGTCCAGGTGACGGGACTCGAACCCACGGCCTCCTCGTCCCGAACGAGGCGCGCTACCAGCTGCGCTACACCTGGAAGTGTATCTTAGCTAATATAGTATACAGTATTATATATAGAAATGTCAACAGGCTTTTTGTCATTCTCGTGTTTTGCGTTATGAAATGACTGATACTGCGATGCTTAAAACTTTTATTTGCTTCTCTTCTCCACACCAAAAAAGCCCATCCTTTCGGATGGGCTTTCCTTATCTCTTCAATTTACCCCTCGACGGCGGTGCGCAGCTTATGGAAGAAGATCTCCTCCATCTCGGGCAGAGCGGCAAAGCGGGTGATGTTGATGCGGATGCTGTCGCCGCAGGAGATGACGCTGCAGTTGTAGGGCGAACCTCTTCTGGGAGTCAGCCATACATCGATGGAGCGGACATGCTTCTTCATCTCTTCCGAAAAAGCCACCGCACCCAGATTGGTCAGCGTAATGCTGGATGTGCACTCACCGCGCATAGCATAAGCCGCCTTCATGAGACCGCACTTGATGGCACGGGGAATATAGCGGAACAGGGCCGAACGCTGCAGACGGACATTGCGAGCCACCTGAGGCACCAGGTAGTCTTTTCCGGTCTGTACACGCAGCTGACGATCAAAGCGGGCCATACGGTCGGCACGAGGCATGTGGGCCTCTTCCGGCTCCAGCGTGGGCAGCGCATAGAGGATATAATTTCGCAGGGTGGTGGTGGAAAAGAGCTTACGCAGATCGACCGGTACCATGATACGGACAGGCAGCTGCTTGGAGGTGCGCTCCTTCTGCTGGATCTCCATAATGGCCTCGGCCATCAGACAGGACAGAAAGGCGGTCAGCGATACGCCGTGGCGCTTGGCAGCGGCCAGTACACGACCGATCTCAAAGACCTGGGACACATTCTTGACCTGCCAGTCGCGATCCTTGCCGGGCAGCTGATAGGCATTGCGGCCGGGGATGGCCTTGGGGCTGTCCTTCTCGTGATCGAGATAGGCATCGCGCAGTTCTTCCTGCCAGTCGGGCTCGCCACTCTCCAGCATCTCGGTGCGCTCGGGCGACTGCACGCCATATCTGAGGAACAGATACTCGGCAACCAGGGTGCGGAAAGACTTGATGGCGCCATAACCATCGGTCAGCGCATGGAAAGCCTCGATGGAGATCTCGCATCCCGAATAGTAGATGCGATAGGCGCACTTATGCACCTCTCCCCTGCTCATGGTACGCAGCAGACCGGGATCCTCGGCAACGGTCGCCACAGCCGGTACGACGGAATATTCAAAAAATCCCGGCCGAAAACCGGCAACAATAGTGGGGAATCGAGGGCAGACGCGGTCGGCTGCCTGCTGCAGGGTGGTCGGACAGATCGGCTCATCTAGGGCAATGGTAAATCTGTAGGTATTGGAATGGTTGGGATGCAATACCGAAAGATACAGGATGGCCGAATTATCTATGGGAAAGGATTTTAAAGGATTGTGCATCGGAAATGCGCCCTCCGGGGATGTTTAGAATTTATTTATATTCTAAACTACTCTCCTACTTTTTTCAATACTTTCCGATATTTTTTAAATTTCCTATTGACATTTCGAATAGGATATACTATAATAATCAGCGTTGACCGGGTGTAGCGCAGTTTGGTAGCGCGCTTGAATGGGGTTCAAGAGGCCGCAGGTTCGACTCCTGTCACTCGGACCAGTCAACGAGACCACATCGAAAGATGTGGTCTTTTTGCATTTCCGGGAGAACCTGCGGCCTCGTCTATTTAATCTTTGGCCGCTCGTGGTCATCAGCACGAAGTGCGTCACGACCACAGGTTCGACTCCTGTCACGTTCCCCACGAAATGTGCCATTTCGCAGGGGGCCCCTTTACATTTCATAGATTTGCAGCAAGTGAATTGCCTGCAAATCGTCGCGCCATTCTGCCGGCGCGCGACACAGAAGTGCCGTCATTGCCTACGAAATATACCATTTCACACAAAACGGAGAACCTCTATGACTCTTCAAAACGACCAATATACCGTAACGGCTTCTGTCGAAATGACACCACAGCTGAGCCTCTATGACATCGTCCATAACACAGAAAACATAGATACTGCCGATCATTTCATGGCACGTACATTTGACATTCTGCGTTCGGATGGACACTCTCTCCGCATCGCTTTGCTTGATTTGGTATTGCCGAACGATTTCCCTTTCGCCGTTCTGGAAGGTAATCTGCTGACCACCATCCTATTCGATGCTATTCTTCGCCTCGACATGGATACCGGCCGGATCATTCAATATGTTCCCTACGAAAATATGGGGGGCCTGTTTGAACTGCATGCCGTCCGGGACGGATATCTGATCCGGGGCGAAAGTGAACTCTTCCGGTGCGACGCAAATCTCCGACAGATCTGGAGCTTCTCCGGAAGAGATATCTTAGTTTCACTCCATGCCAAAAAATCTTTCTGGTTCGACGATGACAGGATTTATTGCCGTGACTTTATGGGTTGGCAATATATTCTCGATATAAATGGCAATGTCATTGAAGACTTCCATGAGTTTATAAACTGATTTCCAAGAGCTATCTTTCGGGATAGCTCTTTTTCTATCTCCTCCGCTTTCAGAAAATGCTTGACAGCTGATCGTAAAACGGTTATCATATCAACCATAATAAAGTTTGATTATCTAACTGTTAGCTTTTGAAAGGATTTTCTATGAAACTCATTGCCGATACTTCCACATTGATCTCCCCTGCCGAGGGCAAGGCCATGGGCATCGAGATCATCCCCATCTGTGTTTCCATCGACGGTACGACCTATCAGGACTATGCCCAGATCACCGGCGAGCAGTTCCTTCAGTATATCGAAGAGGGCAGCATCCCTTCCTCTTCCCAGCCTGCCATCGGCGACTATCTGGATATCCTGGAATCCGGCGACGAAGAGATGCTTTTCCTGACCGTCGGCGATGGCCTGTCGGGGGCCTACCAGACCGCCATGAGCGCACGCAATATGGTCAATAATCCCGAGCGCATCCATATCGTCAATTCCAAAACTCTGGCCGGCCCCATGCGTTATCTGGCACAGAAGGCCGTCATGCTCAGGGAGCAGGGTCTGAGCGCAGGAGCTATTGCTGTTGCCCTGGAATCTTCCATCGAGTCTTCTGTTTCTTTTGTCATCCCCGAGGACTTCCAGTTTCTCAAGCGCAGCGGCCGCGTCACCAATATGACCGCCCGCATCGGCGGCATTCTCAAGCTGCTGCCCATTCTGACCCAGACCAAGGACAAAACACGCATCACCCCGGTGAGTGTCCGCCGCGGCTGGAATGCTGCTGTCGATGTCATTCTGCAGCGCCTGGAAGAACTCCATATCGGTGCCAACCATCTTGTCACTGTCTGCCATGCCGGTACACCCGAAAAGGCCGAAACCATTGCTGCGCAGGTTGCTGAACGTTTCCCTGTTTCGGAGATCGAAGTCCTGCCCCTCTCCCCTGCACTGATGACCCACGGCGGCCCCGGCTGCATCGTCATCCAGGCCATTCTGAAATAAACCATACAGACAGAAAAAGACCGCTCCAATGGAGCGGTCTTTCTTTATATACAGGAGAAAAATTACTCTGTCAGGCCCATCAGCTTTGTGATCGCGGCGCAGAAGAACTTAACGCCCATGGGCAGATCCTTCTCGTCGATATCATATGTAACGGCATGGCCGGGAGCGGCGCATGTGGTCAGGCAACGGAAGAAGAAGCTCTTACCGCCGTGCTCCTGAACACGCTGTGCCAGGTAGGAGAAGTCCTCCGATGTGGGGCCGGGCTTGGGTTCTGCGACCTTGTAGCCCATCTTCTTGGCGAAGACGACCATTTCGTCGACCAGGTCGGGGCTATCGATCAGCAGGCTGGGTGTAGCACCCATCAGCTTGATCTCAGCTGTGCAGCCGTGCATAGCTGCTGCATTGTGGATGATGCGCTCGGCATAGGGCTTCAGGTAATCCAGGGAAGGCTGGTTGAGGCCGCGGAGCTCCATGACCATCTTGACGCGGTCGCAGACAACGTTACGGCCTGTGCCGGCGATGACCTGACCGACGTTGATTCTTGCGTCACCGGCCGAAGCTCTGGGAATACCGTAAACGCCCTGAACGATGGCAGCCATGGCGAGCATCGCGTTGTTGCCGTTTTCGGGAGAAGCAGCGTGGCAAGCCTTACCTGTCAGATAGACGTCCAGCTTGGCATTGGCCATGGATGTAGCATAGCTGAAGCCGATGTCTGCATCGGGCATATCCTTGGGACGGCCGCCCATGTGGACACCGATCAGGTAGTCGACATCATCCATAACGCCGGAGTAAGCGATACCGCGTGCGCCGCGAACGCCTTCCTCAGCAGGCTGGAACAGGATCTTAACGGTACCGCACAGCTGATCCTTGAACTTCATCAGAGTCTCAGCAACGGTCAGACCGATGGTTGCATGGGAGTCATGGCCGCAGGCGTGCATCTCGCCGGGGTTGATGGAAGCAAAGCCCTCTCTTGCGGGACGATGCTGCTCGGGATCGAGGCACTCGATAACGCCCAGAGCGTCGATGTCCTGACGTGTGCAGATGACTGGGCCGGGACGGCCGGTTTCCAGAACGGCGATAACGCAGGTAAAGCCATCCTTGAACTTCTCAGCATAGGGCTGGATCGCACCCTGCTCGAGCGCGCGCTGATATACATAATCCAGTTCTTCCTGATCGGGCAGACCCATTCTCTTGTCTGCATCAAAACATTCCTTGCCCATCAGGACCTTGGTGTAACCCATCTTGAACAGACGGTCGGCAATGATCGAGCATGTGCGGATCTCGTGCCAGCCGGCTTCCGCATGCTTGTGGAAGTCCTGACGTGTTTCGCGCATATAATCGGCCTTGGATTCGGCGTATGCCGCCATCTGGTTATACAGTTCGTTTGCCATGGTTTGGTTTCCTCCTTATATTTGGGGTAGAACTCATATTTCTCACTGTTTCTACTGTAGCACATCTCTTCCCCCTTGGCAAGTCGAATTTACGAATTTGTATACATATTTTCGCTTCATTTTTGTGCTTATTGCCGAAAGTTTGCTACAGCTAACGAATGGTTTGCAATGGCTAACACTTTGTGATATATTGATTTTATCAATCGTGTTCTTTCGACGTATAGTATAGAAGGAACAGAATGGGGGAACTTATGGAAGTTATCGGACTTCTGGTTGCCGTCACCGCCATTGCAGGTGTTGCCGGTACCGGCCTGGGCGGCCTGTTGGGCGCTCTTTTACAAAAGGATTCCAATCGTACGGTCAGCCTGCTGCTGAGCTTTGCCGGCGGTGTCATGCTGAGCGTTGTCAGCTTCGATCTTGTTGTCGAAGCCATCGAGACCAATGTGGGCATCGGCACGGTCATCGCCTCGATCGCCTTTGGTGTCGTCGTCATTTTCATTCTCAATCACATCATCGATATGCGCACCAATCCCGAAGTACCGCACATCGATGAAAACCATCCCAAGACAGCCGATGACCTCAACGAGCTGATCCACAGCGACCACTATGAGGTTCATTACGCCCAGCGCAAAGAAAACCGCTTCTCGCTGTTCATCGCCGGTATCGTCATGGCCAGCGCCATCGCGCTGCACAATATACCCGAAGGCATGACCATCGGCGCATCCTATGCCAGCCAGAACGGTGTCCTCAGCAGCTCTGCCCTCATCCTGGCTGTTCTGATCGGTCTGCACAACATCCCCGAGGGTATGGCCGTTTCGGTTCCCCTCATCAGCGGCGGTATGCCCAAGACCAAGGCCGTCTGCATCACAGCGGCATCGGGCATCCCCACCATCATCGGTGCCCTGTTGGGTTATGTGCTGGGCGAATTGAGTGCGTTGGGTCTGGCCCTCAGCCTTGGCTTTGCCAGCGGCGCCATGCTCTATGTCGTCTTCGGCGAGATCCTGCCCCAGGC
>JAFYOK010000059.1 GCA_017560175.1 Clostridia bacterium
AACATCGAGCTGTATCCCGGCCGCGGCGGCCAGCTGTGCCGTTCCGCTGGTACTGCTGCTCAGCTGATGGCTAAGGAAGGCGCTGCCGCTCAGGTCAGACTGCCCTCCGGCGAAGTCAGATACATCAAGATGGGCTGCAAGGCTACCATCGGTCAGGTCGGCAACCTGGATCACGAGAACGTTCACCTGGGTAAGGCTGGTAGAACCCGCCACCTGGGCATCCGTCCCACAGTCCGCGGTTCCGTCATGAACCCCAATGACCACCCCCACGGTGGTGGTGAGGGTAAGTCCCCCATCGGTCGTCCCGGTCCTGTTACCCCCTGGGGTAAGCCGACACTGGGCTACAAGACACGTAAGCAGAATCACCGCACTGACAAGCAGATTGTCAAGCGCAGAAACGCTAAGTAATAGAAAGGAGACACTAAAATGGGCAGAAGCACAAAAAAGGGTCCCTTTGTGGCTCCTGAGCTTTTGAAGAGAGTTATCGCTCTGAACGAAAGCGGCGACAAGAAGGTCCTGAAGACATGGTCGAGAGCATCGACAATTTTCCCCCAGTTCGTTGGTCACACAATTGCTGTCCACGACGGTAGAAAGCATGTTCCTGTTTATGTAACAGAGGATATGGTCGGTCATAAGCTCGGCGAGTTTGCCCCCACACGTACCTACAAGGGTCATGCGGGCAACAAGAATAAGTAATCGGAGGAAAATGAGATGGAAGCAAGAGCATATTTGAAGCATGTGCGCATCTCTCCCCGCAAGGTCCAGATCGCTTGCGATCTGATCCGCGGTAAGGATGTCGCTGCAGCAGCTGCCATTCTGATGAATACTCCTAAGGCAGCAAGCGAGCATCTGCTGAAGCTCCTGAAGAGCGCAGCTGCTAACGCTGAAAACAACCACGAGATGGATCCCGCTAAGCTGTACGTTTCCGAAGTATTCGTCTGCGGCGGCCCCATCCTGAAGAGAGTTATGCCCAGAGCTCAGGGCAGAGCCTTCAGAATCAACAAGAGAACATCGCACATCACCCTGGTTCTCAAGGAAAGAGCATAAGGTCAAGGAGGTAAGTTAAATGGGCCAGAAAGTAAATCCCCACGGTCTGCGTGTGGGCGTTATCAAAGGATGGGATTCCCGCTGGTTTGCCAAAGACGAACTCGTTGGTGACCTTGTTGTTGAGGATTACAACATCCGTAAGCATCTGAAGAAGCAGCTGTACGCAGCTGGCGTTCCCCAGATCGAAATCGAGCGTACAAACGCTAACGTTCGTATCATCATTCACTGCGCTAAGCCCGGCATGATCGTCGGTAAGGGCGGTGCTGACATCCAGAAGCTGGAGCAGGATCTGACAAACATGATCAACAAGCCCGTCAAGGTTTCCATCGTTGAAGTCAGAAACCCCGACCTGAACGCTCAGCTGGTTGCTGAGAACATCGCTTCCCAGCTGGAGAGAAGAATCAGCTTCCGCCGCGCTATGAAGCAGTCCATCGCTCGCGCTATGCGCCTGGGCGCTAAGGGCATCAAGGTCACAGCTTCCGGCCGTCTGGCTGGCGCTGAGATCGCTCGCGTTGAACACTATCACGAGGGTACAATTCCTCTGCAGACTCTGCGTGCTGACATCGAGTACGGCTTCGCTGAGGCTGATACAACCTACGGTAAGATCGGCGTTAAGGTTTGGCTGTACAAGGGCGAAGTCCTGACAGGTGGCCCCCGCCAGTCCAGCGTAGAGGCTCCCCGCCGCGACCGCAGAGAGCGCCGCGACGGTGACCGCAGAAACAACAACAGAAACGGCGACCGTCGTCAGGGCGGCAACCGTAACCAGGGCGACCGCAAGCCCCAGGGCAACAGACCCTTCCGCGGCGGTAATCGTCCCGCACCCAAGCAGGAAGGAGGCGCTCAGTAATGCTGCTGCCCAAGAGAGTTAAGTATAGAAGAGTACAGAGAGGCCGCATGACCGGTAAGGCTATGCGTGGCAACTTCGTCTCCAACGGTGAGTTTGGCCTGCAGGCAACTGAGCCCGCATGGGTCACCTCCAACCAGATCGAGGCCGCTCGTATCGCCATGACACGTTACATCAAGCGTGGCGGTCAGGTTTGGATCAAGATTTTCCCCGACAAGCCCGTAACAAAGAAGCCCGCTGAGACCCGCATGGGTTCCGGTAAGGGTTCTCCCGAGTACTGGGTTGCAGTCGTTAAGCCCGGCCGTGTCATGTTTGAGATCGCCGGTGTTCCCGAAGAAACAGCAAGAGAGGCTATGCGTCTGGCAAGTCACAAGCTCCCCCTCAAGACAAAGTTCATTGTCAGAGAGGACAGCGTAAAGGAAACAGGTGGTGAAGTATGATGAAGGTAAAAGAGGTACGCGAGCTCTCCACAGAGCAGCTGAATCAGAAGCTGGTCGAGCTGAAGAAGGATCTCTTCAACCTGAGACTTCAGCACGCTATCAACCAGCTTGAGAATCCGCTGAAGATCAGCGAGGTCAAGACTGACATCGCCAGAGTCAAGACAGTTCTGCGTGAGCGCGAGCTCGCAGGCAAGTCTTAAGCGGCAAGGAGGTTTATAACAATGAACGAAAGAGCTTTCCGCAAGACAAGAGTTGGTATTGTCGTTTCCGACAAGATGGATAAGACAATTGTTGTTGCGATCGAAGACAGAGTACAGCATCCCCTTTACAAGAAAACTGTAAAGTCGACATACAAGCTGAAGGCACACGACGAGAACAACGAGTGCGGCATCGGCGACAGAGTCAGAGTCATGGAGACTCGCCCCCTGTCCAAGGATAAGAGATGGCGCCTGGTTGAGATCATCGAAAAGGCTAAATAAGGAGGGTTTACCGTGGTACAGCAGGAATCTTATCTTCGCGTAGCCGATAACACTGGCGCGAAGGAACTGAAGTGCATCCGCGTTCTCGGTGGATCCACTCGCAGATATGGTAACATTGGCGACGTCATCGTTGCCTCTGTCAGAAAGGCCGCTCCCGGCGGTCAGGTTAAGAAGGGCGATGTTGTTAAGGCAGTTATCGTCCGCACACGCAAGGGTCTGAGAAGAGCTGACGGTTCTTACGTCCGTTTCGACGAGAACGCAGCTGTTATCATCAAGGACGACAAGAGCCCCCGCGGCACTCGTATCTTTGGACCCGTCGCTCGTGAGCTGCGTGAGAAGGATTACATGAGAATCCTCTCCCTGGCTCCCGAAGTACTGTAAGGAGGTAGCGCTATTATGAATACACTTCATGTTAAGTCTGGCGATACCGTCGTCGTTCTGTCCGGTAAGGACAAGGGCAAGCAGGGCAAGGTTCTGTCTGTTTCCCCCAAGAACGGTACAGTCGTCGTCGAAGGTATCAACATCGCACAGAAGCACACCAAGCCCCGCAGACAGGGCGAAGAGGGCGGCATCGTTGCTATGCCCATCGCAATGCGTGCCTGCAAGGTCATGAGAGTTTGCCCCAAGTGCCAGAAGCCCACTCGTCCTGCTCACAAGGTAGGTGCAAACGGTAAGGTTACCGTCTGCAAGAAGTGCGGCGCAGAGATCTAAGAAGGGGTAGGAGGTAATTAACAATGGAAAACTACACACCCCGTCTTAAGGAAAAGTACATCAAGGAAGTCGCTCCTGCCATGATGAAGAAGTTTGGCTACAAGAGCGTCATGCAGATCCCCAAGCTGGACAAGATCACTCTGAACGTCGGCTGCGGTGAAGCAAGAGACAACTCCAAGGTTCTGGACGCTGTCTGCAACGACCTGGGTATCATCACAGGCCAGAAGGCAATCGTCACAAGATCCCGCAAGTCCATCGCTAACTTCAAGCTCCGTGAGGATATGCCCATCGGTGCTAAGGTTACACTGCGTCAGGACAGAATGTGGGAGTTCCTGGATCGCTTCTTCAACATTGCTCTGCCCCGCGTCCGTGACTTCCGCGGCATTCAGAACGGCGGCTTTGACGGCCGTGGCAACTTCGCCATGGGCATCAAGGAACAGCTGATCTTCCCTGAGATCGAGTACGATAAGATCGACAAGATCCGTGGTATGGATATCATCTTCACCACAACAGCAAAGACCGACGAAGAAGCCAGAGAGCTCCTCGAGCTGCTGGGCGCTCCGTTCGCAAAGTAATAGGGAGGAGCAAGTACAATGGCAAAGAAGGCTATGATTCTGAAGCAGCAGAAGGGCAGCAAGTTTGAAGTTCGTAACTACAACCGCTGCAAGATCTGCGGCAGACCCCATGCTTATCTGAGAGATTTCGGCATCTGCCGTATCTGCTTCAGAGAGCTGGCTTACAAGGGTCAGATCCCCGGCGTTAAGAAGGCTTCCTGGTAAGCTTTCCAAAAAGTTGATTGGACGCTTCGGCGTCTGGAATAGTGGAGGGGGCCGCCCCTCGGAAAAGGAGGCATGCTGCCAATCTTCGTGACCGGCAGCATCCCGATCCTTTATCAAATCACGAGGGGCAAACCACGCTGCCCTCTAACTTCTATAGGAGGATAAAAGAAATGCACATCACAGATCCCATTGCTGATATGCTCACCCGTATCAGAAACGCTGGCGCTGCTCGCCACGCTACTGTTGATGTTCCTGCTTCTGGTATGAAGAAGGCTATCGCCCAGATCCTGCTGGATGAGGGTTACATCAAGGCTTTCGAAGTTACCAACGAAGGCGTTCAGGGTAACATCAAGATCACACTGAAGTACACAAACAACAAGGAAAAGGCAATTTCCGGCCTGAGAAGAGTCAGCAAGCCCGGCCTGCGCGTTTACGCCGGTGCCGACGAGCTGCCCAAGGTCCTGAGAGGTCTGGGTATCGCCATCATTTCCACAAGCAAGGGCATCATGACCGACAAGAAGGCTCGCGAGCTGAACGTCGGCGGCGAAGTCCTGGCTTTCATCTGGTAAGAGGAGGTAAACGAAAATGTCTCGTATTGGCAGAATGCCTATTGCCATCCCCGCCGGTGTTACAGTGGAAATCAATGGCAACGTCGTAACAGTCAAGGGCTCCAAGGGCGAGCTCACAAAGGCTATGCATCCTGATATGCACATCGAGGTCAACGGTAACGAAGTCATCGTTACACGTCCCTCCGAGAACAAGCTGCACAAGTCCCTGCACGGTCTGACACGCACACTGGTCAACAACATGATCGTTGGTGTCAACGAGGGTTACAAGAAGGAACTGGACGTCATCGGCGTCGGTTACCGTGTAGCTATGGAGAATGGTAAGCTGGTCATGAACCTGGGCTTCTCGCATCAGGTTATCGTTGAGGCTGTTGAAGGCATCAAGATCGAAGCTCCCACTCCCAACAAGATCATCATCAGCGGCCTCGACAAGCAGCTTGTCGGTCAGTTCGCAGCTGATGTCCGTAAGAAGAGACCCCCCGAACCCTACAAGGGCAAGGGTATCAGATATACCGGTGAAGTTGTCCGCCGCAAGGAAGGCAAGACCGGCGGTAAGAAGAAGTAAGAGGTGCGCATAAATGGTTAAGAAGTATGATTCTAACGCTCAGAGACTGAAGAGACATAAGAGAGTGCGCGCTCACATTTCGGGCACCGCTGAGACACCCCGTCTGTGTGTCTTCCGCAGCGCAAAGCACATCTACGCTCAGGTCATTGACGATGTAGCTGGCAAGACTCTGGTCGCTGCTGCTACAAATGAGAAGGATTTTGGCGTCTACGGTGGTAACATCGAGGCAGCTAAGAAGCTCGGCACAATCGTTGCTGAGAGAGCCCTGAAGGCTGGTATTGAGAACGTTGTCTTCGACCGCGGTGGTTATCTGTACCACGGCCGTGTCAAGGCACTGGCAGAAGGCGCCCGCGAGGGTGGACTCAAGTTTTAATAGAGGAGGAGTTAAGAAATGGCAAAGTTAATTGACGCCTCGGCACTTGAGCTGACCGAGAAGGTCGTTGCCCTGAACCGTGTTTCCAAGACAGTTAAGGGCGGTCGTATCTACAAGTTTGCTGCTCTGGTCGTCGTCGGCGACGGCAACGGCGTTGTAGGTTTCGGCCTCGGCAAGTCCTCCGAAGTTCCCGACGCTATCCGCAAGGGTATCGAGGACGCCAAGAAGAACCTGGTTAAGGTTTCTCTCGATGGCAACACAATTCCCCACGAGGTTATCGGTAAGTTTGGCGCAGGCCGCGTCCTGCTCAAGCCCGCCGCTCCCGGTACCGGTGTTATCGCCGGCGGCGCTGTTCGTGCTGTCGTTGAAGTCGCTGGTATCAAGGATATCCGTACAAAGTGCCTGCGCTCCAACAACCCCGCAAACGTTGTTGCAGCTACAATGCAGGGCCTTGTATCCCTGAGAGACGCTCAGCAGGTCGCTGCAGTCCGCGGCGTTGCTGTCGAGAGCCTGAGATAAGGGAGGGTAAGCGAAATGAACAATATCAAGATTACCCTGGCTAAGAGCCTGAACGGCAGAAACAAGAAGCACATCGCTACAGCTCATTCCCTGGGCCTGACAAAGATCGGCGATGTTACAGTACAGCCCGACAACGAGCAGACAAAGGGCAAGATCGCTCAGATCACCTACCTGCTCAAGATCGAGAACAACTAAGGAGGGTGCTGAACATGAAACTGCACGAACTTTCTCCCGCAGCCGGCAGCACAACAGTCGGTAAGCGTAAGGGCAGAGGCGTCGGCACCGGTAACGGCAAGACAGCCGGTAGAGGCCACAAGGGTCAGTGGGCCCGCAGCGGCGGCGGCGTTCGCCCCGGCTTTGAAGGCGGCCAGATGCCCCTGACAAGAAGACTCCCCAAGAGAGGCTTCCATAACGTCTTCGCTAAGAACTACTGCGAAGTCAACCTGACAGACCTGAACAAGGCTTTCGAAGATGGCTGCGAAGTTACATTCGAAGCTCTGATCGAAAAGCGCCTGGCCACCAAGAAGATGGACGGTTTCAGAGTCCTGGGCAGCGGTGAGCTGACAAAGAAGCTGACCGTTAAGGCCAACGGCTTTACAGCCTCCGCTAAGGAAAAGATTGAAGCCGCAGGAGGAAAGGCAGAGGAGGTCTAAGGCATGATCGAAACAGTACGCAATGCCTGGAAGATCAAGGAGCTCCGTGCGAAGATCCTCTTCACAATCGTTGCTCTGGTCGTCTTCCGTTTCGGCCATTCGATCTACGTACCTTATGTCGATACAGATCTGCTGGCAACAACATTTGCCGCATACTCTTCGACAATTCTCGGCTATTTCAACGTACTGGCCGGCGGCGGTCTCGCTACCGCCTCGGTCTTTGCGCTGTCGGTTTATCCCTCGATTAACGCATCGATCATCATGCAGCTTCTGCAGGTCGCTATCCCCGCTCTGGAGCGTCTCGCAAAGGACGGCGGCGAAGAAGGCCGCAAGAAGCTGGCACAGATCACAAGATATGTTACAGTTGCAATCGCAACAGTCATGGGCTTCAGCTACTATGTCATGCTGAAGAGCCAGGGCGTTCTGCTTCGCACAGGCGCCTGGAGCGGTATCGTTATCGTTCTGACATTTGTTGCAGGTGCTTCCTTCGTAACATGGCTCGGTGAGCAGATCACCGAGAAGGGCGTTGGCAACGGTATCTCGATGCTGATCTTCATCGGTATCGTCAGCCGCGGTCCCAGCGCTGCTATGAGCATGGTCTCCGGTGTCATCAATGGCACAATGGCTTGGTGGAAGGCTCTGCTGACCATCATCCTGTTCGTAGCAATCATTGCTTTCGTAGCATTCATCACAAACGCAGAGCGCCGCATCCCGGTGTCTTATGCGAAGAGAGTTGTTGGCAGAAAGCAGTACGGCGGTCAGAGCACACATCTGCCCATGAAGGTCAACATGGCCGGCGTTATGCCCGTCATCTTTGCATCGACCATCGTCACCGTACCTTCTACAATCGCTGCCTTCTTTACTCCCGCTGAGGGTTCTTTCTGGGCCGGATTCGTTAACGTCTTCTCCCAGGGCAAGCCCCTCTACATCATTGTCTATGTTATGCTGATCTTCGGTTTTGCCTACTTCTATTCGGCAATCCAGTTCAATCCCATCGAGGTTGCGAACAACCTGAAGAACAACGGCGGCTTCATCCCCGGCTTCCGCCCCGGCCGCCCCACATCCGACTTTATCGCTAAGGTTCTGAACAAGATCACACTGATGGGTGCCATCTTCCTGGCAATCGTCTGCGGTCTGCCCCAGATCATGAGTAACATCGATGGCATGGCCGGCCTGAGCGTCGGCGGTACATCGGTCATCATTCTGGTCGGCGTTGCACTGGATACAGTCAAGGCTATTGAGAACCAGATGCTGATGCGTCATTATAAGGGCTTCCTCGAATAAGGTACAGCTCTTCTTTGGAGATGTAGACAAATGAGACTGATTCTTTTAGGCGCTCCGGGCGCAGGTAAGGGAACACAGGCTGATTTCATTAAGGATAAGCTTGAGATCCCCGTTGTTTCGACAGGCAATCTGCTCCGCAGCGCAATGGCCCACGGCACAGAGCTGGGCAAGAAGGTCACTGCCTATATGGAAAGTGGCAGTCTTGTTCCCGATGAACTGGTCATCGATCTTGTAAAAGAACGAATCACACAGGACGACTGTGCCAAGGGACTTATTTTTGACGGCTTTCCCAGAACCGTAGCGCAGGCTGAGGCTCTGGATCAGGTTATGAAAGTCGACGCTGTCATCTTCCTTCACGTTGAGGACGATGTCATCGTTAAGCGCATGAGCGGCAGACGCACCTGCCCCGAGTGCCAGACTACATACCACATCGTTTCCCACCCGCCCAAGCAGGAGGGAATCTGTGATAAGTGCGGCAGCGTCCTCGGCATCCGTTCGGATGACAATCCCGAAGTCGTTCGCCAGCGCCTGGCCGTCTATCACAAACAGACTGAGCCCATCGTCAAGTATTATGAGGCCCAGGGTCTGCTCAAGGTCGTCGAATGTGAACCGACCATTGAGGGTACATCGGCTCTGGTGGAAAAAGCACTGGAGGTTTGATGTATGATCAAAATCAAATCTACGCATGAGATCAAACTCATGCAGGAAGCCGGCCAGATCGCTGCCGCAGCAAGAGCTGCGGCGGGCGCTCTGGTCGCTCCCGGGATCACCACCCGAGAGCTTGACAACGCGGCGCGCAAGGTCATCGAAGGATTTGGCGCGAAGCCTTCTTTCCTGGGTTACAACGGCTTCCCGGCAAGCATCTGCTGTAGCATCAACCACCAGGTGATACACGGATTCCCGGGCAAGTACAAGCTGCAGGAAGGCGACATTGTTAAGATCGATGTGGGAGCAAACTACATGGGATACCATGGCGACTGTGCAGATACTTTTGCGGTCGGTAAGATCACAGAAGAGGCACAGCGGTTGATCGAGGTGACCCGGCAGAGCTTCTATGAGGGTATCAAGCTGGCCAGAGAAGGCCAGAGAGTATCTGACATTTCGCACGCAGTCCAGGAGTATGTTGAAAAGAACGGCTTCTCGGTGGTGCGCGATTATGTCGGCCACGGAGTTGGCTCCGAGCTTCATGAAGCTCCCGAGGTACCGAATTACGGAAATCCGGGCAGAGGCGCCCGACTTGTCGCCGGAATGACGCTGGCCATCGAGCCGATGGTCAACGCAGGCGGATATCAGGTCAAGACGCTGCGCGACGGCTGGACGGTTGAAACCGTCGATGGAAGCCTGTCGGCTCATTATGAAAACAGCATCCTGATTACCAAGGGAGATCCGATCATCCTGACGGTTCCCCCTGTAAAATGATGTAAAAAGACAAGACCCAGCACTAAAACCCATAAGGAGATATTCCATGCCAAAAGCAGACATGATCGAAGTTGAAGGTACCGTTATAGAGGCGCTGCCAAACGCAATGTTTCTTGTTGAGATTGCCGGCGGCCACGACCACAAGGTCCTGGCTCACATTTCCGGTAAGCTCAGAAAGAACTTTATTAAGATTCTGCCCGGTGACAAGGTCACCCTTGAGATGTCGCCCTACGACCTCACAAAGGGCAGAATCACCTGGAGATCTAAGTAAGATTTCACCGTTAACAGGAGGAACAAACAAATGAAAGTTAAGCCGTCGGTTAAGCCCATTTGCGAAAAGTGCAAGATCATTCGCAGAAAGGGCCGCGTTATGGTTATCTGCGAAAACCCCAAGCACAAGCAGAAGCAGGGCTAAGATAAGTAGTAATTATTTGGAGGTGTAGAGATAAATGGCTCGTATTGCCGGTGTTGACCTCCCTCGTGAGAAGAGGGTTGAGATTGGTCTGACCTATATCTATGGTATTGGTCGCAAGCTCTCTAATGATATTTTGGCTAAGACAGGTATTAATCCTGATACAAGAGTTAAGGATCTGACAGAAGACGAGGCTGCAAAGCTGAGAGAAGCTATTGAAAAGGACTACGCAGTTGAGGGTGACCTGAGAAGAGAGGTCGGCCTGAACATCAAGCGTCTGGTCGAAATTGGCTCTTACAGAGGTCTGCGTCATCGCAGAGGTCTGCCCGTAAGAGGTCAGCGTTCCAAGACAAACGCAAGAACACGCAAGGGTCCCAAGAAGACCATTGCTAATAAGAAGAAGTAAGGGAGGGAACGAATAAAATGGCTAAGGCACAGGCTAAGAAGGGTGCGGCTGTCCGCACAAAGCGCCGTGAGCGCAAGAACATTGAAAAGGGAGCCGTTCACATTCGTTCTTCCTTTAACAACACACTCGTTACCATCACCGATCTGAAGGGCAACGCAATTTCCTGGGCTTCCGCTGGCGGTCTCGGTTTCAGAGGCTCCAGAAAGTCCACTCCCTTTGCCGCTCAGACAGCTGCTGAGACAGCCGCTAAGGCTGCTATGGAGCACGGCCTGAAGACTGTTGAAGTCTACGTTAAGGGCCCCGGTGCTGGCCGCGAGGCTGCTATCAGAGCTCTTCAGGCAGCAGGTCTGGAAGTTAACATGATCAAGGATGTTACTCCCATTCCTCACAACGGCTGCCGCCCCCCCAAGAGAAGAAGAGTTTAATCGAGCAGGAGGTAATAAGAAATGGCTAAGAATAGACAGCCCATTGCTAAGCGTTGCAAGACACTGGGCATTTCTCCCGCTGTTATGGGTTACGCTAAGAAGGAAACCAACCGTAATCCCGGCGGTCAGATGAGAAAGAAGAAGAGCGAGTACGCTCTGCAGCTCAACGAGAAGCAGAAGGTTAAGTTCGTCTACGGCATCCTGGAGAAGCAGTTCCGTTCCTACTACGAGAAGGCTTTCACCATGGAAGGCAAGACAGGCGAAAACCTGCTGGTTCTGATCGAGCGTCGTCTGGACAACGTCGTCTACAGAGCAGGTTTTGCTATGACACGCCGTGAAGCCAGACAGCTGGTTTCCCATGCACACTTCACCGTCAACGGCAAGAAGGTCAACATCGCTTCTTACCTGGTTAAGCCCGGTGATGTTATTGCCATCCGTGAGAAGAGCATGGCTCTGACAAAGTTCAAGGCAGTTCTGGAAGCTAACGCTACCATGCCCGTCGTCAGCTGGCTGAGCGTCGACAGAACAAAGGGCCAGGCTACTGTCGCTACAATGCCCACAAGAGACGAGATCGACTGCGAGATCGAAGAGAATCTCATCGTCGAGCTGTACTCGAAGTAATTCGCTTGCAGCTTAAAAAGCTGCGTGCGCACAAAATTGTTCACGACACCAAGGAGGGTAATAAATGATCGCTATCGAAAAACCTAGAATTGAATGTGTTGAATCTCAGGCCGATGGTTCCTACGGCAAGTTCGTCGTAGAGCCCCTCGAGCGTGGATACGGCACAACCCTCGGTAACTCCCTGCGCCGCGTTTTGCTTTCGTCCCTGCCCGGTACAGCTGCTACAAGCATCAAGATCGATGGCGTCCAGCATGAATTTTCCACCATTCCCGGTGTAAAAGAGGACGTCACAGAGATCGTGCTCAATGTTAAGCAGATCACCGCTAAGCTGCATACAGAAGGAAAGAAGATGGCCGTTATTGAGGCTGTCGGCCCCGGTCTGGTCACAGCCGGCGATATCAAGTGCGACTCCGAAATGGAGATCCTGAATCCCGAGCTGCCCATCGCCACCCTGTCGGATGGCGCTAAGCTGACCATGGAACTGTCCTTCGATCACGGTCGCGGATATGTTTCCGCCGACAAGAACAAGCAGCCCACCCAGCCCATCGGCGTTATTCCCGTCGACTCGATCTACACACCGATCCACAAGGTCAACTACACAGTCGAGCCTACCCGCGTAGGCAGCATGACTGACTATGATAAGCTGATCCTGGAAGTCTACACCGACAAGACAATCTCCGCTAAGGATGCTGTCTCCCTGTCGGCAAAGATCCTGACCGACCACCTCAACCTGTTCGTTGAACTGAGCGAGGAAATCGGCTCCAAGGCGATCGTTGTTGAGAAGACAAGCGATACACAGGATAAGGTCCTGGAAATGACCATCGAAGAGCTGGATCTGTCGGTCCGTTCCTTCAACTGCCTCAAGCGTGCAGGCATCAATACAGTGGCCGATCTGGTCAACACGACCGAAGAGGACATGATGAAGGTCCGTAACCTCGGCAGAAAGTCTTATGAAGAAGTCGTCAATAAGCTGGCTGACATGGGACTTAATTTGGCAAAAGTGGAAAATCAATAAATATACGTTGGCCTCTGTGCCCGCCCGCTTGCGGGCACAGAGACCTGTTTTGAATAAGGAGGTATAAAGTTATGCCCGGTACCCGCAAGCTCGGCAGAACAACTGACCACCGTATGGCTATGCTCAGAGCCATGGTCACATATCTGCTGGAAAATGGCAAGATTGAAACAACAGTTACAAGAGCCAAGGAAGTTCGTCCTCTGGCTGAAAAGATGATCACACTCGGCAAGAAGGGTGACCTGAACGCTAAGCGTGCTGCTATGGCTTTCATCACAAAGGAAGATGTTGTCAAGAAGGTCTTTGACGAAATCGCTCCCAAGTACCAGAGCCGTAACGGCGGTTACACCCGCATCATCCGCATCGGCGCCAGAAGAGGCGACGCTGCTGAGATGGCTATCATCGAGCTTGTCTAATTGATATAGTTCAATATTGAAGCCCAAGAGGGATTGTTCCGAGATTGATGCCTCGGAACAATCCCTTTCTTTTTTTGTTTGACTCTTTAAAATGTGAAGCATGGCTATGCCATGCTTTTTTGTTTTTGGAGCAGATATTTCATGGACATTTCATTTTGTTGTGCATTGTGTACAAAAAGTAGATGCATAAATCTACACAGAAGTGGATTTTTTCTAATTTCTGACCGATAAAGTATTGCAAGTGAAGTGCAAATGGAGTACAATGGGTGCATCTGGCGCGGCTGACCGCGCAAGAGCTTAAAATTGATTTTAATTAACCTTAAAGGAGACGAATAAACATGATTCTCATTAAGAATGGTCACGTTAAGACAATGGCAGGCCCCGATCTGATCGGCGGCGATGTTCTGATCGAAGACGGCAAGATCAAGGCTGTCGGCATGAACCTGGAAGCTCCCGCTGATGCTCAGGTCATCGACGCTGAAGGCAAGCTGGTCGTTCCCGGCTTTGTCGACGCACACTGCCACATCGGCCTCGACAACGAGGGCATGGGCTGGGAAGGTATGGACTACAACGAGATCGTTGAGCCCTGCACACCCCACCTGCGCGGCATCGACTCCATCAACCCCATCGACGAAGCTTTCATGAACGCTGTCAAGGGCGGCGTTACAACAGCTGTTACAGGCCCCGGTTCCGCTAACGTCATCGGCGGCACATTCGCAGCTATCAAGCTGGTCGGCAACAGAATCGATGATATGATCATCAAGCATCCTGTCGCTATGAAGATCGCTTTCGGTGAGAACCCCAAGCGCTGCTACAGCAACATGAAGAAGTCCCCCTCCACAAGAATGGCTACAGCTGCTCTGCTGAGAGAGATGCTCTTCAAGACAAAGAGATACATGGAAGATAAGGAAGCCGGCAAGAACCCCGCTTTCGACATGAAG
>JAFYOK010000060.1 GCA_017560175.1 Clostridia bacterium
GGTCGCCAACATCATCGCCCGTGTTGAGGAATACGGCGCCGCCAACGAGGCCTTCCGCAAAGAGCGCCACGACTTCCGCCACAAGCTCCAGGCCATCGCCACCCTTGCAGAGTCCCACCGCTACGATGAGGTGGAACGCATCGTCGGCGAATATATGGACGATATCGAAAAGACTTCGGTGGAACGCTACACCCAATATCCCGTCATCGATGCCATCCTTTCGGTCTATATCCGCAAGGCACGACAGAATCATATCGATGTCCGTTCCGGCTTCGACTTCCCTGCCCGCTTTGAAGCCAGCGAATCGGAGCTGGCCACCGCTCTGGCCAATGCCATCGAGAACGCCATCCATGCCTGCCAGAAGCTGCCGCCCGAAGAACGCTTCATCGAGATCAAGGTCATTTCCAGACCCAAGTTTATGATCATGGTCCGCAACAGCTTTGACGGCCGGGTGGAATTTGACGAAAGCGGCATTCCCCTCAGCCCCGAAGAAGAACACGGCTTCGGTACGCGCTCCATCGCCGCCTTCTGCACCCGGCTGGGCGGATTCTATCAGTTCAAGGCCGAAGGCCGCATCTTCACCCTGTTTATGTACCTGAAATAATCGGTTATAACAAAAAGACACCTCATCTGAGGTGTCTTTTCTTCTTTTCTGCTGTATTCTGTTATCCTGCATATCTCAAATCGGAAAAACACTCCCATTCGGGAATACCGCCGATCAGAGGCTGATGGTCCGTATAGGTGATCTCGATACGGCATATTCTGCCGTCTTTGGTCTGCAGTTCGGCATAGGTCTCACCGTCGGTGCGGACCATCCACAGCTCTGTACCCGCAGGCAGCTTTTCGGTCTTGCCATCCACCACAGCCTCGATCTCAACAGCAGTATGGATGGAATCTTCTGCCCGGATCCCATAAACATTGCCGTCGGCATGGAATGTGCCTTCCGCCCCATCAAAGGTATAGGCTCTGCTGCCCACCCATGTACCCAGCAGCTGCACCACCGATGTAAGTTCGACACAGGTCGAATCGAGCCACAGTGCTTCTGTCCATGCGGAATCCTTATTGATACCGCTCTCCCATCGTTTGGTCATACCGCCATCGATGGTATCGGTCAGCACCAGACCTTCATCGGTCAGACGATAAACATACAGTGTGGCCATATCGCTCTCGGCGATGCCCTCCATAAAGAGGAACTGCGCACCATCTACACAGGCCAGCCAGGTTCTTGCTTCATAGGCATGATAGTCGTAGGGCGCATATTCATTCTCGTCGTTGACCACCAGATAGAGTTCCATAATGCCCTTGGCATCGGTATAAGCGGCCATGCGGACGCGATCCACCTGCGCATCAGAGGCATCAAAATCGACCTCGATCTCCTGGTGGAAAGGCAGCTCGATCATCCAATTGGGTTGATCGACCACATACTCGGGCACAAAAATGGTCGGCCATTCGGTATAGGTGATGGTGGTGGTCAGCAGACCGGCGGCATAAGGCGCGATCTCGTAGGGGCTGAACCAGAAGGTGATGCCCTGTGGTCCCAGCGTCCAGGTATAATCATCACCCTTATACTTCTTCAGCTGTTCCAGCAGGCCATCAAACTGCTCATAATCATATTTGTGCTGGATTTTATCCGCCAGGGTATACGCCAATCGGGGAACATCGGTGACGACATCCTGCAGCTCCAGCACCTCGCCGGTTTCGATATCGTAATTGAGGGCAGTCACACCGTAATTGGGGTGAGCACCACCGGTATATTCATCATGATACATGCGAACCGACAGGATTTTCTCGTCAACATGGTGGACATAGGCCTTTGTCGATGACGTATAGCCATTGAATCCTTCCATCTGCTCGGCAACGGCATCATAAGCCTGCATGGAAAGATCCTCCATCACCAACCCATGCTGCTCGTAGGTTCGATTGCCTTCCTTGCGCAGTTCGGATGCCAGCTTGGGATAACGCTCGGCGCTCTCTTCGGTCAGCTGCAGGCTGTCCCATGTCACTTCACACAGAAGGGCATCGGTGACTTCATCCCGCAGGATGTGCCGGTAGGTGGTGCGCTCGATCTGCAGGCCCGGATCGCGAGGCGCTGCGACAGGCGCGTCTTTCGCAGGATCTTCGGTCTCATCTTCCGGCATCGGATCGGCAGGGGCGGTAGTTTCGGTCTTATCCTCCACAGGGGGTGTGATCTCCCCTGTTCTGCTGCAGGCAGTCAGGGTAAACATCAGGCAGCATATCAGCCATACAGACAGCATTCGTTTCATAAGGCACCTCTTTTCTCTGTTCAGGGAAACTTACTTTATAACAATATCATACCACAGAACGAAAGAATCGTCTACAGAAAGCTACTGCGCCATTGCCTTCCCCTTTGGGGAAACTGTCGCCCGCCAAGACGACTGATGAAAGGTTCGGACGATCGGCTTAGCGTAAGGCTGTATACCGGAAATCTCCCCTCAAAAGAGGGCTTCAAAAAAACGGCTACCCTTTCGGATAGCCGTTTTTCATTTGGTTATGCAGCCAGGGCTCTGTAGAGGAAGGTGACGATCTGACCGCGGGTGCAGCCGCTGTTGGGGCTGAAGGTGGTCTCCGATGTGCCCTTGGTGATGTTGTTCATGTAGCACCATGCGATGGACTCAAAAGCCCAGTCGGGGGTATCTGTGAAAGGCAGATGGAACATCCACGCGCCGGTGAAGCCGCCGCCCATGGACTGAACGGTACGGTAGATAAAGGCTGCGGTCTGCGCACGGGTGACGGTGGCATCGGGGCTGAAAGCATTGGCGCTTGTGCCCGATGTGATGCCCTTTTCAACAGCCCACAGGACAGCCTTGTAGTAGTAGGCATCGGCCTTTACATCGGCAAAAGGCAGCTCAGTGCCCTGGGGTTCGGGGCTGCCCACCGCACGCCACAGGAATGTGACAGCCTGTGCACGGGTGCAGACGGCATTAGGGCTGAAGGCGGTATCCGATGTGCCCTTGGTGATGCCCTGACCGACCGCCCACAGAACGGGATCATAGAAATAATCGGAAGGCTGAACATCCTGCAGGCCCTTGTTCTCTTCAACAACGGGAGGCTCGACAGGTGTTTCTACGGGTGTCTCAACGGGAGTTTCGACAGGCGCATTGGCAGCCAGGACCTCTCCGATGGTCTCTGCAAAGACCTTAGCCAGAACGGCATGGCCGTTGGCATTGGGATGGAAATCCAGGTTGATGGCTTCCAGATCGGGATTTGCATGGTAGAGGTTTGTGCCTGCGGCAAAGACAGCATCAAAGTTGTCCTTAACGGGGGCGACAGTATAGCCGGCCATGGCCGCTGTTTCGGCGATGACGGCATTCAGCTGATTTGCACCATCTTCAATGCCCTCATAGAGGGGGTAAATGGAAGGTGCGCCTGCAAAAGCTGTATAAGGATTATACTGTGTGGCAACGATGATCTTGGCATCGCCGTTCTTGGCCTTGAGAGCCGATGTGATGGCGATCAGCGCCTGCTGATACTGGCCGAGGGCTGCAGTGAACTCTGCCGAAGTCATCAGATAAGCAGGATTCTCCTTGCCTGCCGACAGTCTGGAAAGTGCTGCGCCTGCGCAGGTGATCAGATCATAGTATTCCATCAGATTCTCGGGAGTCAGACCGGCCAGCATGGCGACGATGTCTGTGCCCTTGATATCGGGATCATGGCTGACATTATAGATCTCGGCCGTCTTGGCATAGAGCAGCGCCATCAGATCGTTGCCGCCGATGGTCAGAGTGATGATATCGGCCTTGGCGATGTCGGCATCGATTTTGCTGCCGGCGATCTGCTTGAGAATATCCGATGTTTTGTAGCCGCTGACGGCTTTATTGGTGACGTCAAAGCCTTCGCCCAGCTGTGCGGTGAAGAACTCAGCTTCGTTGGCCAGGCCATAACCTGCGGTGATGCTGTCGCCCAGGGCCAGTACATGAACAGGCTCGGCTGCCAGGATCTGCAGAGGCAGCAGGCTGAGCACCATGACCATGGCGAGGAGCATGCTTAAAAAGCGCTTTTTCATAACGAATCCTCCTGATTTTATTTTTCAGTTTACTACCACACATTCCGCACATATATCGAAACATGTTTTCTTGGTTCAATATATACCATATCCGTATTGCTCTGTCAATATTTTTTGTCTAATTTCACCGCAAAAACAACCCCCATCGGATGGAGGTTGTTATCCTTCATATACATCAAACAGAGCATCTCCGTCCAGAAAGGCGGCCTCCTCTTCCCTGTGTTTCTCCTCTTTGGCCGCTGTATAAAGCGGATCGCCCGACCGAAAGAGCAGATAGCTCAGCGCCTGTGTCGATGCATCGACCATATCATCATGGGCTGCCGCCGGGAAGCTGACCCACTGATCGATATAGGCCTCCAGCCAGGGGGCACCATTGGGCAGATAGACATTGCCCGACTCGATGGCCGACGACACAGCATGGACACGGGCCTCCTTTCCCCCTTTGGGGTTGACCCCCAGAATGCCGGGCATCTCGTGGTGCAGAGTGGAAATGATGGCCGAGCCGTTGGCCTTGTCCTCCACCAATACCGTAAAGGCTTCGGGATAAAGGGCGCGCAGGGTACGCAGCTCGGCCAGTGTTCGGGGAAAATCCAGCTGCTTATTGGAGCAATGACGCAGGTAGAATCCGCTGCCCAGCTTGCTCCATACCGTCATGGCCACATAGTCGTTGTTCTCTCCGCCCTTGAAGGCGGCATCCACCGAAATAAGGGTCGTGCCCCAGGCCGCGATCTCTTTGGGATCGTAAAAACGGAACCAGTCGCGGCGGACGATATTGCCTCCTTCGATGCGCGGCCGACATTGATACATGGCTGCCCAGGCCGCCGCACCGCCCGACGGGTCGGAAAGATAACCGGGACGGAAATCGGCCAGCCACTTGTCATCCTTCCCCAGTTCGGGACAGAGTGCCGCCCCCACCGGCCGCCCCAGCGGATCCCCATCTTCAGCCTCCACCGGCAGACGCACCACCGTCACATTCTGCTCGTTTCGGATGATGCGCGACATCAGGTCGTCTTCATGCCAGGGTGTGGCGATGACGATGACCTTGGCCCTGGCTGAAAGACGGGTCTTGATGGAACTCTGCCACTCCTGCCACAGGTGATCGCGAAAGGTGGGGCTGTAGGCTTCGGCGCGGTTCTTGATGGGGTCGTCAATGATGATGAGGTCGCCGGGATTGCCGGTAATGCCTGCCCGCAGACCACGGGCAATGGCGCAGCCGCGGTGACCGCCCAGCTCGATTTCTCCGGCACGGTTGACCTCGCCGATGGAAATCCCAAAGAGATTGTGCCCATAGGCCGCGATCTTCTCCTTGTTGCGCCGCAGAAATTTTTCGGCAAACTCATCATTATAGGCCGCCAGAATGACCCTGCCCTCGGGATGCCTGCCCAGATACCAGGAAGGCAGGCTCTCTGTGGCTGTCATCGACTTGCCGTGCTGAGGAGGGGTCTGCAGGATGAGGATATCAAAGGCATGGCCTGTATCGGCTTCGATAAAATTCTGGATCTGATCGGCCACATAGCGGGCAAAGGCGGTATCGATCCAGGTCGGCGCATGGACATACCGCAGGTAATGGATGTAGGATCGGCGTGCAAGTTCACGCCGGATGCGTTCTTTTTGAATCAGCTCTTTCTTCAGAGAATCACCTCTTTTTCATTTTTATATAAGATAAGACTGTACGCCATAGGCTTCCCTTAATACTCCCCTTCACCAAGCATTCTCTCCAGTTCTTCCAGCGACAGCGATCGCAGGTCGACCTCATCTCCCGTCACGGCGGCCTTCCCCTTCTCCATCTGTCCCGTAAGATCGCGAACAAACTGGGCCGAGCGAATGTCGCCTTCTTTGGCCTGCTGGATGAGTCTGACGAGGATGGCGCTCTGCTGATCGGGCTCCAGCCCCAGCTGACGGAGCAGATCGGCCATTTTAGCATCTTTTTCTTCCACCAGAGGGGAGGAAAGCAGAATCTGCGCCGCTTCACGCATGGCTTTGACCTTGCGCCGTGCCTCCATTGAGGCCTTGCCACCTGCCGATCGGATGGCATGCTGCTCTTCGGGCGAACGGAACTGCATGGGGATCAGATTGTCGGTATTGGCCATTGGTTTCACCTCCTTTTCAATTTCATCGACATAAAAGGACTATACAACCATCCAAACGGCTATCATCGGCTGATTTTCATCATCTCCTGCACTTCATCCAGCCCTTCCGCCCATGCGCACATGGCGATGTAGCTGGGCAGATGGGTATATCCTGTGCCATAGCTGCCCTCGTCCAGCTTTCCGAACTTGTGGATGCGCACCAGGTCGAAGGCATTGCAACATCGATAGGCACCGCCTGCCGGGTCGCTTTGGTGCCAACTGTAGAGATGCTGCCCCTTGTTATAGACCGACGCACCGCCATAGGTACTGCCGCCAAGGTAGGTATAGCGTGGAACTTTTCCCCACCCTCCGCATTTCTGATAGACATCGGGCAGGAAGGCTTCGATGGCCGCCTCGATACTGTAAGCACGGCAGAACGCCCCCACAATGCCCGGCTTCATCCGCGGATCGCTCAGTTTACGCCGTTCCCAGCCTCCCTTCTTTCCCATGGACTACATCCCCTCGCGGCGCCGCAGTTCATGGACACATCCGGCGATGAAGCCGCTGTTGGTGGGCTTGCCGCGCATGGCGGTGGTGTTACCAAAGACCTTATACTGGGCATCCAGATCACCCACCAGAAATGCGCCATCCAGCGAGTGGCGGATGGATCGCTCAACGCGGGCTGCCGTTGTTCCGTGAGCTTCGGCAATGGCAGGATAGAGGTAACCGGTGATGCTGTGCAGACGCTGTTCGTCTTCCATGCACAGGCCGATACCCGTACGGAGATAACCCCAACCCAGGTTGGCGCCGTTGACCCCCATTTCCTTTAAAATATCTTCAATGGCGGCCGTTCGATTGTAGATCTGCGCGCCGCGCAGCGCTTCTCTGGCTTCTCTGGCCAGCTGTTCTCCGTCGGTTCCCTGTTCTGCGATATACCGCAGGCAGATGTTGATTTTGTGTTCTAATGTCATGGTCTATACTCTCCTTTGTATTGTGTGATATGTTGTGTTATTTGATTGTGTATATAATTTTTTCACAAGATTGCAAATAACAGAAGAATTATCTCTATAATTATCCTCTCCTTCTGTTCCTTTTGTATGGACAAAAAGAACCAAAATCCACAAGAGCTGCGCCCTTGACCGCGTTCCCGGACGGATCCGGTAGGTCCATGTCCGGGTCGATACGCTCGGTGGTACGGATATGCTCTTGCTTGGTGCAGCAAAAGCAGAATGGTCCTTTCCCCCGTGACCGAACTACGCCGTATCTTAACGGCGTCAGGTTCGGACGATATACTTGTTGATGTCGAAGGATGGTGCGGCAGCACCAAAGCGTTGCGGGGTGCCAAGTGGAGCCGAAGTCCCTCATCCGTCTTGCTTCGCAAGCCACCTTCCCCCAGGGGAAGGCTTAAAAGAGGAAAAATTAATTAACAACTATACCCTTCGGCGTGAAGAACACGCCCCGGGCGTACATCGGCTGCATTCCCTCCCTGTGGCACCACAC
>JAFYOK010000061.1 GCA_017560175.1 Clostridia bacterium
AAAAGCCCACCTATACACAGGAAGAGCTCGACTTTGCCGATGCGCTCAACAAGCAGAGCCCCAACTACGAGATGGCACTGGCCAACGGTATGCTGGCCGGCGGTCCCATCATGACAACCCTGGCACCCATGGTCAAGACACTGGGCGGCGGCGGCTCCACAGACGTTGCTGATGTTCAGCACATCGTACCCTGCATCATGGTTTCCACAGCTACCTGCAATGCTGCAGCTCCCGGCCACAGCTGGCAGATCACAGCCTGCGCAGGCCACTCTATCGGCTATAAGGGCATGCTGTTCGGCTCCGAGGTTCTGGCTGCTGCAGCCATCAAGATGATGGAAGAGCCCGAGCATCTGGTCGCTGCCAAGGCAGAGTTTGACGAATACATGAAGGATAAGACCTACAAGTGCCCCATCCCCATGGATATTCCCATTCCCCATCCCCAGGTCTGATCCTCGAAACACTTCGTTGGTTTCTCGGACCAATTTAAAACAAGGATGATTTTTCCGATGCGCATGTCCTCGGAAAAATCGATTAAATAAAGGATGACGAATGTAGTCATCTGTTGAGATGTACACATTGTCAACATATAATTTAATATAACTTTTTGCCTGCCGGCTGGGAAAGACCCGGTCGGCAGGTTTTGCCTATGATCGCTTTACTATGATTTTAGATAAGGAGGACATCCTATGCTGAATACAACTGCCATCCGCAAGATCGAAGCGGAAAAGGAAAATCTGATTTCTCTGGCCCATAAGATGTGGGTCGAACCCGAAACTGCCTATAACGAAGTCAAGGCTGCCCAGTGGACAGCAGAAATGCTGAAGGAATATGGATTTGAAGTTGAAGTCGGTGCATACAATCTGCCCACCTGTGTTGTCGGTCGTTGGGGCAGCGGCCATCCTGTCATTGGCTTCCTGGGTGAGCTGGATGCGCTGCCCGGTATGAGTCAGAAGCTGACGACCGAGAAGGATCCCGTCATTGCAGGCGGCGCAGGTCAGGGCTGCGGTCATAACCTGCTGAACGTATCGGCACTGGCTGCTGTTGTCGGCCTCAAGGCTGAACTGGAAGAGAAGAAGCTGCCCGGTACGGTCGTCTTCTACGGCTGCCCTGCAGAAGAAGTTCTGACAGGTAAGGTCTTTATGGCTCGCGAGGGTGCATTTGCCGATCTGGATGCCTGCTTTGCATGGCACGGCGACAGTGTCAACCGCGTTATGACCGGCAAGCACACAGGTCTGAACTCTGCCATCTTCCACTTCAAGGGTCGTACAGCCCATGCCGGCGGCGATCCCCATAACGGCCGTTCGGCGCTTGACGCAGCTGAGATCATGAGCGTTGGTGCCAACTACCTGCGCGAGCACGTCACATCGGATGTTCGTATCCATTACGTCTATAAAGAAGCCGGAACAGCTCCCAATATCGTTCCCGATAAGGCTTCGGTCTGGTATTATGTCCGCGCATTCAACCGTCCTGCCATCGAGGATACTTACAATCGTCTGGTCAAGGTTGCCGAAGGTGCTGCTCATATGACCGAGACCGAGCTGGAGATTGAGTTCCTGGGCGGCTGCTACAACACCCAGCCCAATATGTACATGGCCGGCATGACCTATGAGATCATGAAGGATATCGAGCTGCCCACGTATACCGAGGAAGAAAAGGCATTTGCCGATGCACTCAATAAGAACAGCCCCAACTATCAGGCCGTTCTGGCCTCGGGCAAGCTGGAGAAGGGCCCCATCTTTGAGGGCATGAGCAGCTTCCAGACCACCGATAACTATGGTTCCACCGACGTTGGCGATGTTCAGTATATCGTTCCCTGTGTCCAGGTCCGTACAGCATGCTGGAACCAGGCAGCCCCCGGCCACAGCTGGCAGATCACAGCTTGCTCGGATATGGGTATCGGCTTCAAGGGTATGCTTTACGGTGCCAAGGTCATGGCAGCAGCGGCAATGGCCATGTATGAGGATCCCACCCACATTGAAAAGGCCAAGGCCGAGTTCGACGAAAAGATGAAGGCTGCACCCTACAAGTGCCCCATCCCTAAGGAAGTACCTATTCCCCAGCCGAAGAAATAAATTAAGTGTGCCTGCGGCGCATGGATAAATGGCCCTTCTGGGCCGCATAAGCCAATGGCTCCATTTTCAAGAAAGGAAGTAAGATCGTATGAACAACTATACAAGTGCGATCAATGCCATCGAGCAGGCATCAGGCAAGCTGATCGAGCTGGCCGATAAAATCTGGGCAACACCCGAGGTTGCCTATACCGAAGTCAATGCCTGTGCATGGACAGCAGAAGTACTGAAGGAATATGGCTTTGATGTTGAGGTTGGCGCTTACGGTATGCCCACAGCTATCCGTGCCACATGGGGTCAGGGTCATCCTGTCGTTGGCTTCCTGGGCGAGTATGATGCACTGCCCGGTATGAGCCAGAAGATCGCAACCGAGAAGGATCCCATCGTTCCCGGCGGTTCGGGTCATGGCTGCGCTCATAATTTGCTGGGTGTTGCCGCATTGGGCGGTGCCATTGGCATGAAGGCTGAACTGGAAGCCAAGAACCTGCCCGGCACCATCGTATTCTATGGCTGCCCCGGTGAAGAACAGCTGACCGGTAAGGTTTTTATGGCACGCGAAGGTGCGTTCAGCGAGCTGGATGTTGCCCTCGGCTGGCATGGCGGCACATCCAATGGCGTTTCGGTTGCTGATATGCCCGGCATGAACAGTGCCATCTTCCATTTCCATGGCCGCACAGCCCATGCCGGCGGCGATCCTCACAATGGTCGTTCGGCCCTTGATGCAGCCGAGCTGATGAGCGTTGGCACACAGTATCTGCGTGAGCATGTTACATCGGACGTCCGCATCCACTATTCCTACAAGGAAGCCGGTACTGCTCCCAATATCGTTCCCGATAAGGCTGTTGTCTGGTACTATGTCCGTGCAGCCAGCCGTGAAGCGGTAGAGGATACCTATGCCCGTCTGGTCAAGGTTGCTGAGGGTGCTGCCCACATGACTGAGACCGAGGTCGAGATCGAGTTCCTGGGCGGCTGTTACAATACCATGGGCAACCATGTTTTGTCCAAGGTCGCTGCCGAAGTCATGGACAAGATCGGCGTTCCCGAATACACCGCAGAAGAACTGGCCTTTGCCGAAAAGCTCAACCTGGCCAGCCCCATGTATGACAAGATGAAGGCTGCCGGTGCGCTGGATGGCCCTGCCATCTGCGATAAGATGTATGGTGTCCGCGGCGGTATTGTTGCCGCGTCCACCGATGTTGGTGATGTCATGCACATCGTTCCCACACTGGAAGTCAATACAGCATCCAGCAATATTGCAGCTCCCGGTCATAGCTGGCAGGTCACCGCCTGCGCCGGTATGTCTATCGGCCATAAGGCTATGCTGCTGGGCGCGAAGACACTGGCTGTTACTGCTGCCAAACTGTGTGAAGAGCCTGCCATTGTCGCTGAAGCCAAGGCTGAGTTTAATAAGAACATGAACGGCAAGGTATACAAGTGTCCCATTCCTGCAGAAATCCCTCTGCCTTATAAGAAGTAAGAAAAGACAAGGAAAGGCCGTTCATGTTCTGAACGGCCCTTCAGGGCCGCGCCGCCAATGCGGCGTCGATTTTCGGCAATTCATTTGCCGGAAATCTATATAATTTAAAGGGGTCCCCGCAAAATAAATACATTTTGTGGGGAAAATATGAACGGCAAGGTATACAAGTGTCCCATTCCTGCAGAAATCCCTCTGCCTTACAAGAAGTAAATAGGATAAAAGCCCTGTGGATTTTCCACAGGGCTTTTTGTGTAAAAGTAAAATCTTATCTGAACTATTGGCAAATCACCGCTTTACCGTTATAATGGAATTGGCAAGAATATTTTGCATATAAATTATCGTATAGCAAGAAAGGAGATCAAAGATGTACGGAACCATTGGTATTAACAAGATCCGCCAGGAAAAAGATAAGTTTGTCGATCTGGCGCAGAAGATGTGGGATGTTCCCGAAACCGCCTATAACGAGGTCAATGCCTGCAAATGGACGGCCGCGCTGCTGCAGGAGCTTGGTTTTGAAGTCGTCACAGGCGCTTATGGTCTGCCCACCTGTGTTACAGGTACATGGGGCAGCGGCAAGCCGGTCATTGGTTTCCTGGGCGAACTGGATGCCCTGCCCGGTATGAGTCAGAAGATGACCCATATGAAAGATCCCGTAGTTCCCGGCGGCGCAGGCCAGGGCTGCGGCCACAACCTGCTCAATGTTTCCTGTCTGGCAGCAGCAGTTGGCATGAAGGCTGAACTGGAAGAGAAGAAGCTGCCCGGCACCATCGTGTTCTATGGCTGCCCTGCAGAGGAAGTTATCAGCGGTAAGGTCTTTATGGCGCGTGCAGGTGCATTTGATAACCTCGACTTTGCCTTTGCATGGCATGGCGGTACCGATAATAACATCAGTATCGGCACCATGAACGGCTTGAATTCGGCCATTTTCCACTTCCACGGCCGCACAGCTCATGCCGGCGGCGACCCCCATAACGGTCGTTCGGCCCTTGATGCAGCTGAGATCATGAGCGTTGGTACACAGTATCTGAGAGAACATATCACATCGGATATGCGCATCCACTATTGCTATAAGGAAGCCGGTACAGCCCCCAATATCGTTCCCGACAAGGCTGCTGTATGGTATTATGTCCGTGGACAGAGCCGTCCTCTCATCGAGGATACCTACAACCGCCTCATCAAGGTTGCCGAAGGTGCAGCCATGATGACCGAGACCCGGCTGGAGATCGAGTTCCTGGGCGGCTGCTACAACACCATGCCCAATAAGTATATGGCCGAGCTGACCCATCAGCTGATGGTGGAGATGGAAAAGCCCACCTATACAGAAGAAGAGCTGGCCTTTGCCGATGCTCTCAACAAGCAGAGCCCCAACTATGAGAGTGCTATGGCGTCCGGCCGACTGGAGAATGGCCCCATCCATGTGGATGTCAACCCCATCAGCGACGCACCTGGCGGTGGCTCCACAGATGTAGCCGATGTCCAGCAGCTTTGCCCCTGCGTTATGGTCACAACAGCTACCTGCAACCGTGCAGCGCCCGGACACAGCTGGCAGATCACAGCCTGTGCCGGCAACTCCATCGGTTATAAGGGCATGCTCTTTGGCGCCGAGGTTATGGTTGCAGCAGCCATGAAGATGATCGAGGAGCCTGAACATATCGAGGCAGCAAAGGCTGAGTTTATCGAAAAGACCAAGAATGCACCTTATAAGTGCCCCATCGGTCCCGAAGTCCCCATTCCCCAGCCGAAGGTTTAAGGCAAAGCCTTAAACAGTGAAATCTGCCTGCAGCGCATAAATAAAAACTACAGCCCATCCAATTTGGATGGGCTGTTTTTATATTCGTCAATATGCATGAAAATCATTGGGTGAAACGGCATATTTTTATATAAACTATTGGCAAGGTGGCGCTTTAGCGTTATAATATCTATGTAAGCGGAAAATTATTTTCGCATACCCCATAAGAATCAAACATAATAATCCATATACACCAGGAAGGAGAACAATCATGATCGGAACAATTGCTATCAACAAGATCAAGCAGGAAGAGGCCAAGATGATCGAACTGGCCCAGAAGATGTGGGATGTCCCCGAGACTGCCTACAACGAAGTCAACGCCTGCGCATGGACCGCTGAGATCCTCAAGGAATACGGCTTTGAGGTCGAAGTCGGCGCATATAATCTGCCCACCTGTGTTGTCGGCCGTTGGGGCTCCGGCAAGCCCGTCATCGGTCTGCTGGGTGAGCTCGACGCTCTGCCCGGCATGAGCCAGAAGGTATGCACAGAGAAGGATCCTGTCGTCGCAGGCGGCGCAG
>JAFYOK010000062.1 GCA_017560175.1 Clostridia bacterium
CCTTTACTTTTGTAAAATAAATAACTGACTTTAATGTATCACGCAATTCAATAGATGTCAATGTTCGGTTTGGCTATTTTATACAAAACCGAGCAGAACGGAGGTTTCTGATATGGATGAAAAACTGGAAAAGTTAAGAGACTTGGTCAATAATCATGAACACATCGTATTTTTCGGCGGTGCCGGCGTAAGTACCGAGTCGGGAATTCCCGATTTCCGCAGTGTGGATGGCCTTTATAATCAGAAGTATGACTATCCGCCGGAAGCCATCCTCAGCCGATCTTTTTACGATCGCATGCCCGAAGCCTTTTTCCGCTTTTACCGCGATAAGATGCTGGTGCCGGGCATCAAGCCCTCCCGTGCCCACCTGGCGCTGGCCAAGCTGGAGCAGGCGGGCAAGCTGATGGCGGTGGTCACCCAGAACATCGATGGCCTCCATCAGGCAGCAGGCAGCCGTAACGTCTACGAGCTGCACGGCAGTGTCGAGCGCAATCGCTGCCGGAAGTGCGGCAAAACCTATACCCGTGCGCAGATCGAAGAAATGGATCTTGTGCCCGGATGCAGCTGCGGCGGCATGATCAAACCGGAGGTCGTCCTCTATGAAGAGCCGCTGGACCAGCGCACCATGGCCCGTGCCATCCGTGCCATCGAACAGGCCGATCTGCTGATCGTCGGCGGTACATCACTGACCGTATGGCCGGCCGCCGGATTGATCGATTACTATAGCGGCAAGGAACTGGTCATCATCAATAAGAGCCAGACATCTTTCGATAACCGCGCATCGCTGACCATCTGCGATTCCATCGGTAAGGCGCTGGAATACGCCGTACAGGATCTGTAAGGGGTACAAGGGATGGAATATCATAATATTCGGGAGGGTCGCTTTCTCAGCCGTCCCAACCGTTTTATCGCCCATGTGGAAGTGGACGGCAAGGTGGAAGTCTGCCATGTCAAAAATACAGGCCGCTGCCGTGAACTGCTCATTCCCGGTGTGACGGTATGGGTGGAGGAATGTGACAACCCCAACCGTAAGACGCGTTTTGACCTCATTTCCGTCGACCGCGGCGGTGTCATGGTCAACATGGATTCCCAGGCTCCCAACAAGCTCTTTGCCGAGTGGGCAAAGGCAGGACATCTGGGAGATTTGGATGAGATCAAGGCAGAATGCCGATTCGGTGATTCCCGCTTTGATTTTCGTCTGCGGCAGGGAGAAGGATTGACCTATGTTGAGGTCAAAGGCTGCACTCTGGAAGTGGATGGGCAGGCTCTCTTTCCCGATGCTCCAACAGAGCGTGGCGTCAAGCATATCCGCGAATTGATGGCAGCCCGTGCCGCAGGACACAGAGCCATGCTTTTTATCGTCATTCAGATGAAAGGCGCAAAGGTCTTTCGGCCCAACCGCGTCACGCATCCGGCATTTGCCGATGCGCTGATCGAAGCAAAGACTGCCGGGGTGGAGATCATGGCCTATGACTGTATCGTCACACCTGAGCGTGTTTTTATCGATCAGCCGGTGGAAATTCAGCTGTAATCAAGCAGAAAAATAGCCAATCCCCCTTGAGAGTGTATTGCAAATATATTATAATATTGAATAAATACCGATGTGTGCATCGGTAATGATGATGCCGCATCTTCGGCGGAAAGAGGGGGAAATATGCCGTTCCATAACAAACTGAAATTGCACGAAGCGATTGTTTTCGCCACAAAGGCCCACCATGGGCAGGTGAGAAAGGGATCTGATGTACCCTATATGATCCATCCCTTTGAAACGGCGCAGATCCTCACCGAAGCCGGCTGCAGCGATGAGGTCGTCATTGCAGGTCTGCTTCATGATACGCTGGAAGACACCGAGACCAGCTCCACCGAGATCTCGTCTGTCTTTGGTTATAAGGTTCTGGGTCTGGTCTTTGCGGCCAGCGAAGACAAGCGCATGGAGTGGGAAGACCGTAAGCAGCACACCATCGATTACCTGTGCCATGAAGCCAGCCAGGATGAGATGCTGCTCATCTGTGCCGATAAGCTCTCCAACCTCCGCAGTATCCGCTACGAGAAGGATACTCTGGGAGAAGTGGTCTGGGATCGATTCAAGCGCGGCAAGGATAAGCAGAAGTGGTATTACGAGGGCATCCTGCATGCACTCAAGCCCATTTCCGGTTATCAGATGTATGCAGAATACAAGTGGCTGCTGGAAGAGCTTTTCTAAAATCAACACAAAAAATAAAACCTCCATCGAAAGATGGAGGTTTTTCTGTATCTGTTACTTATTTATCAGGTACATCTGAGAAGCGTCGGAAAGCGCACTGAGGATGTCATCCTGCTGAATTACATAGCTGTAAAAATCACGCCATTTCTGAACTGCGGGGGGAATGGTATCGCCCATACGTGCAAGCATCATATAGGAGAAGCAGGCACGGTAGGCCATCAAGAGTTCGACATCATCCCAGTAATGGGGGCCGCAATTCTTTTCCAGTTCGTAGCCCATCATAAAGTAGGGGAGGATGTACTGACGTACGGTTTCCACGCAGTCTTCGCCCAGGCGGTAGCCGTTGGAAATGCAGGCCATAATGAAAATGGCGATATCATAGAGGTAATAGCCATAGGAACAGCCATCAAAGTCATAGAGCCAGATGTTGTTGTTTTCAACGAAGAAGTTGTTGAGGTGGAAGTCGCAATGACAGAGGCCGAAGTTTTCGGCATCGCGGGTGCGAGCAAGAACCTTTTCTTCGATGGAAGCGATGCGGTCGCGAACAGCAGGATCCAGGGTCTCCCAGACGGACTTTTTCAGACCGGCAAAGTTTTCAAGCTGCATGGGACGGCGGTATTTCTTACCGTTCTTTACCTGCTTTTCGCTGGTGCTGTGGATCTTGCCCAGCAGGTTGCCGGCACAGACGAAGAACATACGGTCCATACGAGGGACGGTGATGGGGGTGCCGCGGGCTGTGCGGAACATGGATGCACGGCAGATCTTGCCATCCAGGACAAACTCTTCCAGCAGGTTGCCGCGCAGAGAAGGGGAGGGCTCGCAGACAGTGGCATGTTCGGCATTGAGGTCTTCCAGCCACATCAGCTCGCCGAGGATCTGTTCACTGGAGCGCTGAGCCATATTGACGCGGATCATATGGGGCTGTCCGGGGAAAATAAAGGCATAATTCTGAGTCGAGAAGCGACTCTGGGCTTCATTGATGTCCAGGCCATAGAGTTCAAGCAGGATCTGGCGAAGTTGTTCTTTGATCTGTTCGTTCATATACTGCACATCCTTTCGGGGGAATGAAAAAGCACGAGCTATGATATATTAACTTCATTGTATACCTGCAGGAGAGAAAAAACAAGGCTTTTGGCTACTTATAGGAAAAAACAATAATCAAAAAGGACCTCTGAAAAGAGGTCCTTTTAAGCTTGAATTCAGTTGTGCTTAGTCGCGGCCGTGGATCTTGTTTTCGATCAGCTTCTCGATTTCGACGATGGGAATGATGCTCAGAGAAAGCAGCATAGCAACGCCATACTCAGCCAGGCTGATGGGCTCAAAGCCGAAAGCATTGGACAGAACAGGAACAAAGATGACCAGTGTGGTCAGGATCAGGCTGACGATGGCCGACAGCCACAGGAACTTGTTCTGTGTGGGCAGCTTGAAGATACTGCCGTTCTGGCTGCGCAGGTTGAAGGAGTGGCAGATTTCGGTCATGCTCAGGGTCAGGAAGGCCATGGTCATGCCGTCGGGGCTGTTGGCGATCTCCCATACGCCGGCTTCCATATAGTGACCGACAAAGTAGGCAGCCAGGGTCAGAACAGTAACGACAACGCCCTGGAAGCCGATGTCAAAGCCCAGACCGTCGGCAAAGAGGCTCTCGCCTGCGGGACGGGGCTTGCGCTTCATGATGCCGGGCTCGGATTCTTCCATGCCCAGCGCCATAGCGGGGAAGCAGTCGGTGATCAGATTGATCCAGAGCAGATGGACAGGTTCCAGAATGGTGAAGCCCAGCAGGGTTGCGAAGAAGATGCTGAGAACTTCCGACAGGTTGGAGCTGAGCAGGAACTGAACCGACTTACGGATGTTATCGTAAATGCGGCGGCCTTCCTCGACAGCCGAAACGATGGTTGCAAAGTTGTCATCGGCCAGGACCATGTCGGCAACATTCTTGGTAACGTCGGTACCGGTGATACCCATGCCGACACCGATGTCGGCGGTCTTGATGGAGGGAGCGTCGTTAACGCCGTCGCCGGTCATGGCGGTGATATAGCCCTTCTTCTTCCAGGTCTCGACGATGCGGACCTTGTGTTCGGGCTGTACACGGGCGTAAACGCTGATGTTTTCGATGCGCTTTTCAAATTCTTCGTCGCTCATGGCCGACAGTTCCAGACCGGTAACAGCCTGGTCGTCGCTGGTGATCATGCCCAGCTCCTTGGCGATGGCAGCGGCGGTGTCCTTATGGTCGCCGGTGATCATAACGGCACGGATGCCCGATGTGCGGCAGAGGGCGATGGCATCGCGGACTTCGGGACGGACGGGGTCGATCATGCCGGTCAGACCGATGAAGGTCAGATCCTGCTCGAGAGCAGCAGGCTCCAGGTCGGCAGGCATTGCGGCATAACCGCGCATGGAAGCAGCAAGAACACGGAGGGCCTTGGAAGCCATTTCCTTGTTGGCAGCCAGGATCTCGGCACGGATGGTATCGTTCATGGGAACGATCTTACCGTCCTTGTCCAGATAGCTTGTGCAGCGCTGGAGAACTTCGTCGGGTGCGCCCTTGGTGTACTGGATGAAGGCGCCGTTCTTTGCATGGACGGTGGACATCATCTTACGTCCACTGTCGAAGGGTGCTTCGCCCTGGCGGGGCTGCTCGTTCTCCAGTTCGGGCTTGTACAGCTGCATGCCGGCAGCATAGCGGACCAGGGCACATTCGGTGGGCTCACCCAGAGCACCGACACGGTCGGGTTCCAGCTTGGCATCCGAGCAGAGAGCCATGGCGGTAGCCAGCAGCTCCTTATTGTTTGTAAACTGATCGACAACGGTCATCTTGTTCTGTGTCAGAGTACCGGTCTTGTCGGAGCAGATGATCTGGGTGCAGCCCAGAGTCTCAACGGCGGTCAGCTTACGGATGATGGCATTGCGGTGGGACATGTTGGTAACACCGATGGAAAGAACGATGGTAACAACGGTGGCCAGACCTTCGGGAATGGCGGCAACGGCCAGGGAAACGGCAACCATGAAGGTGTCCAGCATAACTTCGCCGGAGAACTCGCCGTTACGCAGCAGAGTAAAGGCAAAGATAAAGGCACAGATGCCGATGACCAGCTTGGACAGCAGGGTGGACAGCTGACCCAGCTTGATCTGCAGGGGGGTTTCACCCTCGGCAGCGTTGGCCAGCGCGTTGGCGATCTTGCCCATCTCGGTGTTCATACCGGTCTCGGTGACGATGGCGGCACCACGGCCGTAGGCAACAGTGCTGCCCATGTAGACCATGTTCTTGCGGTCGCCCAGCGCGACTTCACCGCCGTCCATACCCAGGACTTCAATGATCTTGGAAACAGGGACCGATTCACCGGTCAGCGCAGCTTCCTCGATCTTGAGGGAGGCACTTTCAAACAGACGGCCGTCGGCAGGGACAGCGTCGCCGGCTTCCAGCAGAACGATGTCGCCGGGAACCAGGTCTTCGCTCTTGATGATCTGGTTCTTGCCGTCGCGAATGACTTTACAGGTGGCAGCCGACATGGCCTGCAGAGCTTCGATGGCCTTTTCGGCCTTGCTCTCCTGGTAAACGCCCAGGCAGGCATTGATGATAACGACGGCCATGATGATGATAACATCGGTGAAACCTTCGCCCGAATAAGCTGCGGTGATCAGCGAGACGATGGCGGCAGCAATCAGGATAAGGGTCATGGGGTCGGCCATCTGCGAGAAGAAGCGCTTGATCAGAGAAGGCTTGGGGGGCTGGGCAAGAACATTCTTGCCGACCTCCAGGCGCTTGCGTTCAGCGTCCTTGGTCGAGAGGCCGCGGGAAGAGGTACCCATAGAGAGGGCGATCTCTTCAAAAGTGCGGGTGTAATGTTTCATACGTTTCCTCCTAAATTATAGTATACACCGGAGCGATGAATATATCGGTTGGAAATAAAAAAGACCCATGTATGATGTTTGAAGATCATACATGAGTCTGGTTATTTGATCCAAGCCAAGCAGTCCGCTTGCGGGGCTGCCACGATGTTGACTTGAAACACACCACCAAAGGCGGTGCGCCAACTACTCCCTCATGAGGGGATATATTCATTTGTTGAAAATATCATATCATAGGGAATGGGGCATGTCAATCATGTAAAGCGGAAAAAGAAGAATGGGATTAAAGGAAGAGGTCAGCCAGGTTGGCCTTTTCGTCGATGACCGGCTCGATCAGTGTGGTCTTGCAGGACATGAGGGTGGTGACACCGGGGCCGTGACCTGCGGCATAGCAGTCGCTGTGGATGACAACGCCGATGGTGACGGCGCCGGTCTGCCATGTGCGGCCGTAGCGGGTATCGGCATCCTTGATGCAGACGATGTCGCCGAAGCGCAGCTTGTCGAGGCCGTACTCCTTGGTGATGCCTTCGTCAAAGAGGGTGATATCATAGTCGCCGCTGGCGCTGCCCGAACCGAGGCCGGAACCCATGACACAGCCGGGGACGATCTTGGCAACGCCGACCTGCAGCTTGCCGTCCTTTTCGGCAATGTTCATCTTATGGAGCAGCGCAGGGGAGAGGTTGCGGAGGATGATTTCGGGATAATCGGTCAGTGCCATGCCCTGGCCCTGGGATTTGACAAGGATCTTATCATCGGGAGCCAGCAGTTCGAGGGTCTCATCATCGAAATAGACCATCAGATGTTCGCAGCCGCCATGCTTGCCGGTGACAAAGCCTTTGCGGCCCTTGGCATCGCCCGAAACGACCTTGGCTTCATTGCCGATGCAGGAGTAGCAGACATAGGCGTCGTTGTAGGCTTCGACGGGGTTGCGTGTGGTGACACCGGGCTCCAGATGGTCAGCTGTCCAGCCAACACAGGGATCACCGATTTTGGCATTGTAGGTAACGCCGCCGGTGCCGGGCATAAAGATGATATCGCCATCAACTGTCATTTTGCCCTTCTTGCTGAAGGAGGGATGGACGACCTGACCCTGGACCGATACGATGGGCAGCGTTTTCTCGTTGGTTTTCAGCATGATACATTCTCCTTTGTAAATATATAATAAGGTTGACTTCAGTGTACCACAGAGGTAACGAAAAAGCAAAAATAAGTGCGAAAAAGTATTTTTGAAAAAATTAAAAAAAGGTGTTGACAAATGGGATAGGACTGGATATAATCATAGGGCAGTCGAAAAACGGCGGCAAGAGAAAAGAAGAAAACGGACGGTTAGCTCAGTTGGCTAGAGCACCTGCTTGACGTGCAGGGGGTCACAGGTTCGAGTCCTGTACCGTCCACCAGAAAAAAGCACTTGCGAAAGCAAGTGCTTTTTTAATGATGTTTGCCTTCGGCAAATGATGTTACTTCGTTAATGATATCGCTTTTGCTAATGATGTCGGCTTCGCCTAATATTTTGAGGCAAA